>JBEIEG010000005.1:0-35101 GCA_040383035.1 Hyphomonadaceae bacterium
CTGCCCGATAATAATTGACCATTGCCGTCAGCGCGCCCGGAATAAGGGCATTGTTGCGATAAAGCTGAAGAACCTCTGGTCCAAAATTGGTCTGGTCGATGGCTAATGCGCTAAAGGCCCTGCCAATGGCCTGCGCGCCGCGAGCTGCCATCAACCTTTCGGGTAGCCATGGAAGTTGGAAGAAGAAGACATACCAGCTCTTCTTCAGTTGCCGCCATGTCCGAAGGCCCTCTGCGAGTCGGGCTGGATGGGGAACATTGAGGATCATCAAGCGCTCCAGCGGGCGCTGGTTTGAGGCTGCAAATGCCCACGCGATCAGCGCACCCCAATCATGGGCGATCAAGGTCACAGGCCGACCTTCAGTTGCCTGATCGATAAGCTGGGCGACATCCTCCATCAGATATTCGATGGCATAATCACGGAGGTGGCCCGGCTTGGAGCTGCGGCCATAGCCGCGCAAATTGGGTGCCCAGACTTCATAGCCGAGCTTCACCAAAAGCGGGATTTGAAAGCGCCAAGAGTGATTGGATTCCGGAAAGCCATGCAGCAGCACTGCAAGCTTGCTTCCGCCCTTGCCTGCAATAAGAGTCTCAAGGCGCTGCCCATTCGCTTCTATAAAGATGGTGTCACCAAAAGTTTCAAACGTCATGGGTTGTTCCTTTTATCCCAATTCTAACCAGATTGCGATGCGAAGCCTAGGCGACCTCCCTTAAGCAGCCACGGACAAAGCGCTATCCGCCTCCTTGTCTTTGGTCTTGGTTGAGGGCATTTTGGCCCTATGAATATGCATGTCCCCTCCCAAGAGGCACCTGAAGCCCTAATGCTCGCCATGGGTGCTCGCGCCCGCGCCGCGGCCAAAGCGGTTCGCGAAGCCAGTGCCGCCACACGGTCCGCGGCTCTCAGAGCAATGGCGCGCCACATCCGCACAGCCGCATCAGCCATTTTGGCGGCTAATGAAACAGATATGGCGCGCAGCGCGGCAGAAGGCCTGTCGCCCTCCATGCTAGATCGGCTCAAGTTGGACCCTGCTCGACTGGAGGCCATGGCAGCGGCGGTCGAAGATGTGGCTAGTCAGCCCGATCAATTGGGCGAGGTGATGAAGGACTGGACGCGGCCAAACGGCCTGCACATGCAGCGCGTTCGAATTCCAATTGGTGTGATTGGCATTGTCTATGAGAGCCGCCCAAATGTCACGGCCGATGCTGGGGCCTTATGTCTGCGCTCAGGCAATTGCGTCATCTTGCGCGGCGGCTCAGACGCAATCGGTAGCTCTACCGAGATCACTAAGGCTTTGCGCGCTGGACTGGCCGAAGCTGGCCTGCCCGAAGATGCCATCCAATTAGTCGGCACGACGGATCGCGCGGCCGTAGGGGCGATGCTGACCGGCCTTAATGGCTCTATCGACATGATCATCCCGCGCGGTGGCAAAAGCCTCGTCGCGCGCGTGCAAGCAGAAGCTCGCGTGCCGGTGCTGAGCCATTTGGAAGGCATTTGTCACACTTATGTTCACGTTGGTGCTGATCCTGAAAAGGCTGTCGCCTTAACCCTCAATGCCAAAATGCGTCGCACCGGCGTGTGTGGGTCGACAGAGACGCTTTTGATCGACGAAGCAATTGCCGCCGCCCTACTCCCCAAGATTGCGGCTGAGCTGATGGACAAAGGCTGTGAGCTACGTGGCGATGATGCCGCGCAAGCCATCGTGCCGATGGCGGAAGCAACTGAGGAAGATTGGCGCACCGAATATCTCGCGCCTGTCCTGTCTGTAGCGGTTGTCCCCGGAATTGAAGCGGCGGTGGCCCACATCGCGCGCTATGGCTCTGGCCATACGGATGCGATCGTGACGGAGGATCGCGCTGCCGCTGAGCGTTTCTTGCATGAAGTCGATAGCGCCATTGTTTTGGTCAATGCCTCTACCCAATATGCAGATGGTGGCGAGTTTGGCTTTGGTGGCGAGATCGGCATTGGCACGGGCCGCTTGCACGCACGTGGGCCCGTAGGAGCCGAAGGGCTGACGACCTATAAATATGTCGTGCGCGGCTCAGGTCAGACCCGCCCTTAGTCTGGGCAACGGTTAAATATACGACCGGGGCCGGAGCCATCGACGGCTTGGCCGTCACGAACCAACACATAGGGCTGAAGCTCAGGCAGACGGCCCTCAAAGTGCCACTCCTGCATTTGGTTTGGGCCCGTCTTTTTGTAACGCTCGACGGTCTGATTGCAGCCGACCGGCGCACAAACGCGGGTTTCAATTTCAATCAGGCCGTCAGGGCTGGTGCCAACGCGCAACAGCTCTAGTTTCTCCCCATCGCCCTTTATCCCAGATCCCACTTCCACTTGTGGCGACGTGGTGAAACTAAAGGTCTGGAAATTTTCCTTCTGATCACAAGATGTCGGACGCCAAATGGATTGACCCAACCATGCTTGCGCCGAGTTAGCCGGAGCCGCACCTGCAGCAGTTCCGCCCCGCAAGCCGGCAGGCTTCTGCGGCTTCGCCTCTACGGACACAACGAGCAAGGCAGTCACCAGTAAGGCACTCATAAGCGCTGCAAGAGCGCTCGAAGGTTTAGGCATAGATTGAGATGGCCGCATTAGATAACTCCAACCCATAGTTTGCCAGAGCCTACCTTGCTAGGGTGTGAACAAAGCTTGGTCGCGATGTGGAAACATTCTGGCCCTGTGCCCAATCAGGGCCTATCGTTGATCCATGAGCGATCCAGTCTCCCTGCCGTCAGGAGCCCCAAGGGGAAATCCGATGCGTGATGTCGCCTCCCTGATTGGGGGGCAGACATTGCTGCAGATTGCCGGCGGCTTATTAAGTGTTTGGCTGCCGCTTCAGATGCAGGCGCTTCAGTTTACCGGCAGTCAGATTGGCTTGGTCGCCTCCGCCTATGGTCTTGGCTTTTTGGCCGGGGCTTGGTTTGCGCCGATTATGTTGCGCGCCATCGGGGCCATTCGCAGTTATGCAGCTGCGGCATCGATCGCCTGTGTAACAACACTTCTGCTTTATGCGAGTGATTCTGCTTGGGCGTGGGCGATCAGCCGCTTGCTGGCGGGGGCCGCGATTGCGGTACTGTTTGCAGCGGCCGAGGGTTGGATGGCGTCTGCGATCCCCAATGCGCGGCGCGGCGATGTTACCGGCTTTTACATGCTGTGCACCAAGCTGGGGCTCGTGTCCGGGCCATTCATCATTGGCTTTACTCATCCAGAGCCGAATGCCCCTGGACCGATTATGGCCGCCGCCGCCTTTCTGGCATTATCTCTGGTGCCGATCTCCATCGCGGATACCAGTCCACCGCCGCCTGCGACGGTGTTGCGCATGTTGCCATCTCGACTGTTTAAGCTTGCACCGGCTGCCTTTGTTGCCGCCGTTGGCTCCGGGCTGGTCAATGGCGCTGTTTTGTCGCTAGCGCCGCTCTATGCCAGCGAGCGAGGCGGGCCGCAGGCTGCAGCGACATTCCAAGCCGCCGCTTGGATCGGCTCGTTGCTCGTTCAATGGCACGCAGGCAAATTGTCTGACCGGATAGATCGACGCATTGTCCTAGCCACGCTGATTGGCGTTCCAGGAATCGCAGCCTTTATTCTGGCCACTTTAGGC
The DNA here is from genome assembly GCA_040383035.1 of Hyphomonadaceae bacterium. Taxonomy (GTDB): domain Bacteria; phylum Pseudomonadota; class Alphaproteobacteria; order Caulobacterales; family Aquidulcibacteraceae; genus Aquidulcibacter. The sequence continues at coordinate 3,596 of JBEIEG010000005.1, forward strand.
GCGGAGCTTTCGCTCACCTTCAATACCATCCTGTTTGGCATCTGGGGGGCGGGGGCCTTGTCCTATTATGGTATTGCAGTCGCGCATTTGGGGGACCGCACACCCCGAGCTGAGTTGGCTGCTGCAAGCTCTGGTCTCCTGTTTGTTTGGGCAGCAGGAACCATTATTGGGCCGGCGATTGGCGGCCTGTTGGTTGACGTGACGGGCAGCGCGCTCTCAATCTTTTGGCAAGCGGGCGTGGTATCTGCCATCATGGTGCCGTGGGTCTTGTGGCGCACGGCGCGGCGTCCCGCAGTCCCGCGTGAAGACAAAGTGGGCTTTGGCCCTGTGCAAACAAACTCGGTCCTCGGGCAGATCTTGGCCATGGGGCGGAAGTCGTCCGATGACGAGGAACCCCACACCAAGCCATGAGTGCCTCCGCGCTGCCAACAGCCTTTCAGGCCTGGTTCAAGGGACGTAACTGGGCTCCACGCGCCCATCAGCTTGATCTTTTGGCTGTCGATCAAGCTGGGGAGCATAATCTCCTGATCGCACCCACGGGGGCTGGGAAGACTTTGGCGGGCTTCTTGCCCAGCCTGATCGAACTGGCCGAGCCTGCCCATGAGCCACGAGGTCTGCACACGCTCTATATCTCTCCACTCAAAGCCTTAGCGGTGGATGTCGAACGTAATCTGATGACCCCCATTGGCGAGATGGGACTGCCGGTTCGGGTGGAAACAAGAACCGGTGATACACCAACGGCGAAACGACAGCGCCAGCGCTATGATCCGCCTGACCTCTTGCTGACGACACCTGAACAAGTCGCCCTATTTGTCGGCATGCCAGATGCGGCCAATCTATTTCAGGGGCTCAAGCGGATTATCATTGACGAGGCCCATGCCCTTGCACCGACCAAGCGTGGAGATCTCTTGGCGTTGGGTATGGCTGCCTTGCAGCGCTTTGCCCCGTCAGCCCGCCGTACGGGCCTTTCTGCTACCGTGGCTGATGAAGCGGCTTTGGCGCAGTGGATTGCGCCTCAGGCTGGCTCTGAGGCCCGCTTTGCTCGCATTGTGCGCGGACCAAATGGCGTCGCACCTGATATCTCGATGCTCTTGTCTGAGGAGCGTATTCCTTGGGCTGGGCATACGGGTCGTCATGCCATGCAAGAGGTCTATCAAGCGATTGAACAAACGCAGATGGCTCTGGTCTTTGTCAACACGCGATTTCAAGCCGAACTGGCCTTTCAGGAACTCTGGAAGATCAACGATGCCAATCTTCCAATCGCGCTGCATCATGGCTCACTCGATGTATCGCAGCGCCGGAAGGTGGAAGAGGCGATGGCGCAGGGCCGTTTGCGCGCCATTGTTTGTACTTCAACGCTCGACCTTGGGATTGATTGGGGCAATGTTGACCTTGTGATTCAGATGGGGGCACCCAAAGGCTCATCTCGCCTGATTCAGCGGATCGGTCGGTCCAATCACCGTCTGGATGAAGTCTCCAAGGCGGTTCTGGTGCCAACCAATCGCTTTGAAATGCTAGAGTGCCAAGCCGCCCGAGATGCGGTCTTGGCACAGCATCTTGATGGTCCTGTTCCCAGGCACGGCGCGATCGATATATTGGCGCAGCATATTATGGGATGCGCCGTTGGAGGCCCGTTTCAACCCGATGACCTCTTTGCAGAGGTCACCTCTGCAGGACCCTATCATCTGTTGCCGCGCGAACAATTTGATCGGGTCTTGGGCTTTGTAACCGATGGTGGCTATGCCCTCAAAACCTATGACCGATTTGCACGATTAATCCGCGACGGGCAGGGCCGCCTCTTGTGCCGCAATCGCGAGGCCGCACGGGCTTGGCGCATGAATGTCGGTTCGATTGTTGCAGAGCCAGTTTTGAAAGTCCGCCAAGTTTCCGCCAATCGCTCCCGTCGCCCAGGAGCACCGTCTGGCGGCAGCACATTTGTTGGCGGCCGTGTTGTCGGTGAGATTGAGGAATATTTTGTCGATGGCCTGTCGCCGCGCGATACTTTCTTGTTCGCTGGCGAAGTCTGGCGCTTTGAAGGGGTCTCGGGCACCGATTGTCTGGTCAGCAAAGCGCATGACCAATCGCCAAAAGTGCCGTCTTGGGCAGGTGGTAAATTTCCGCTCTCGACCTATCTAGCGGGCCGTGTGCGCACCATGATCGCCAACAAAAGCTATTGGCCGACCTTGCATCCGCTGTTGCAGGAATGGCTGCAGATGCAAAGTTACCTCTCGATTATTCCCGAGGATAAAGAAATCTTGGTGGAAACATTTCCACGTGGCAACCGTTTCCACCTCGCGTGCTATCCGTTTGAGGGCCGCTTAGCCCATCAAACGCTTGGCATGTTGTTGACTCGCCGCCTTGAACGGCTGGGGCTCGATCCGCTGGGCTTTGTTGCCAATGATTACGCGATATCCGTGTGGGGCCTGAAAGATATGGCTCGCGTGGATATGGATCATCTTTTCGATCAGGATATGCTGGGTGATGATCTGGAGGAGTGGCTGGAAGAAAGCGTCTTGATGAAACGGACGTTTCGCACCTGCGCAGTCATTGCCGGTCTGATTGAGCAAAACCAAATCGGCAAGACCAAGACCGGCCGGCAAGTTACCTTTTCGTCGGATTTGATTTTTGATGTATTACGCCGCCACCAGCCAAACCATATTTTATTGGAGGCTGCGCGCCATGAAGCTGGTGAGGGGCTTTTGGACATCAGGCGGCTATCAGAATGTCTGAAACGTATTGCAGGCCAAGTCCGCCATCAAAAGCTCGACCGAATTTCGCCCTTTGCGGTGCCACTGATGCTGGAGATCGGCAAAGTCCCCGTTAATGGGCAGGCGCTGGAGACTATTCTGGAAGAAGTTGCGGGTGATAGCTTATTGCGCGAAGCAATGGGCCCTGATGGTTCAGGCTTGCTCTAACCGCGCTGCCAACGCCTCAAGTCGACCCGCCGCACCGTCCAAGGCTGTAACCGGGGCTGGATCAAGGGCAGCTTGGGCAGCTTGTGCCCGAATGTCACTTAAGCGCGCAATCTCTGCTTCAGCTTTGTCGAGACGCACTTTCAATTCGTTCATCTCGTCCGCGACGATCAAAGCACCCATCAAGAAAAGTCTTTGGTCACCAATTTGCCCAACGGAACTAGCTAGCCGTTTAACATGCTCATCGAAATAGCGAGCCAAGCGTATGACATGATCTTCTTGGCCTTCATCGCAGCCAATCGCATATCTGCGTCCATTTATTTCAATTTGTACTTTGGCCAATACACGGCTCCGTGGGTTCGGTCAGATTTAAAACCGGTTCTGGTCAAAACACCAGTGTTTAACCTGCATTGGAATGGGGTCTTTAAGTGACCCCAAGGCCTATCCTTGCGGCTGGCCGTGCGGTTGGCAATCCGCTTTAAATGAACATGCCCACAACGGTCGAGATACCGCCGGAAATCAAGCCGATAATGGTGATCAAAACCGACGTAATCGTGAAAGCACTACCCATCTTCATGCCGAGACCGGCAACGATCGACAAAGCGCCGCAGCCCAGAACCGCTTGCAACCAAGGCACATCAGCGCCCCAAATGAGTGCCATACACGCCACCATGGCCGAGATCAGGACACAACCCCACTGTGTTGCAACCAAAAACGACTGATACATGGCAGACTGCTCTGCAATATCCATTTCGCCGGGGGTGTAGTGATCGTCGTGGCTGGCCATATGAACTCTCCGTTATGCCCCTCTTAGCCGCGCATCGGGGTCTTAGGCAAGATACAGATGCCAGCCAAACTGGATTCCAATGCGGCAATGGTTGCCAATGGCTGGTCTAACAGCAAATGATGCTGTGCTTCTGGAATAGTGACAAAGCCTGTACCTGCAGGGAAAATCGTCTTCATATAGTTAAAGATGCGGTCTTCCATCAAAAATGAGTTACCGCCTCGCATGACAATGGTCGGAACCTGAAGGCGGCTGGCGCGCTCCGACATGATCATGGGCGAAAAGCTATTCCATAAGAATGGGTCAAACTGCCAAGTCCAGCCGCCTTCCACCTGCTTCAATGATCCCCGCGCAATATGGTCCAATGCCCAGTGGTTCTCGCAAGTCTGCGGTGGGGCCAGACGAAAGCGGGCTAAGCCTTCGTTGAGAGTAGCATAGACCCGATTTGGTGCAGTGCGCTTGGGTGGACCCTTCCATTCCTCACCGGGCGGCTCGATCGGGCTGTCGAGCAAGATAAGCCCGCCCACACGGTCGGCTGCTTTTAGCGCCGTATAGATTGCGGGCACGCCTCCAAAAGAATGGGCCACAATCACTGGGGCTTGACCACTTGCGGCAAGGTTCGCCTGCTCACAGGCGCCTAAAACTTCGTTCGCAAACAAGTCCATTGTATAGGTTTCACGCCAGTCTGATCCCCCCATGCCCGAAAACGAGAGTGCGGCGACGCGATAGCCGGACTTGGCTAAAAACGGGGCGATAAAGCTCCACCAACCCGCATGCGCACCATTGCCGTGGAGCAGCAGCACGCCCGGTTGGCCGATTGTCCCCCACATCAGCAGTTCCAGCTTGGCTCCTTCAACCTGGAAGTGCTTGATTTCTGGCGCGTGCGAAATCGCGTCCAACGCCCAAGCGGGATAGGTTGGACGTTCACCGCCATACGCTTCCAACGGCCCCCTATCGCGGCTGCCTTCAGCGACTTCTGGCACGGAAGAAAGTTCGGAACGAACAAGATTATTGGGGCTAGCCTCTGTCATGCTCTCGACTTGGCCTAAGGCGGGTGCTTGAGCAAGCCGTGACCTTGCGTCAAGAGCCGCTAAGATTTCAGCGCAAGCCAACTCGCTGCAAGGCCTGATCTTGTCGCGCGCCGAGGTCGGCCTCGTTAAAGCCTGCGATAGAGTTCTGGAACAATTCATAGAAATTGAGCTTGGCACCCAAATGTAGATAAGCGGCACCTAAACCAATGGCCGCGCGATCCATAAAGACGAACTCGCGCGGGATGGTCACTGGACCATGTTCTTTCAACAGATTGCGCACTTCAAAGGCTTCTTTTCGTCCATAGTCAGCTGGGGCGACACCGTCGGCAACTGTGCGTACGCGATTATCGAGAAGAGGCGCATAAATGAAGCGGGCCCACAAGTTCAGGACTTCGGCTAATTTGTGCGTCAGTCCCTTAAAACCCCAAATCTCATAGGCGGCCATCGTGCCTTCAAAGTCGTCGCGCTCCAGCGAAAGATAGAGCTGCACGACGCCTGCCACAAAACGAGGTGGGAATATCCGGACGCAGCCAAAGTCTAGGAGATTAAGCCTCCTAGCGCCGGGAGTTAGGGAGTAATTGCCCAAATGCGGGTCGCCATGGATGACACCTGTAGCCATCATCGGCACCCACCACGCCTTGAACAACAAAGTCGCGATGCGGTCGCGTTCTTCTTGCGGGGCGTCTTTAAAAGTCAAAAGCGGCGCGCCGTCGAGCCAAGCCATCGTCAGAAGTCGACCGGTTGACAGGTCGTCAATGGGCTGTGGGCACGCAATGTCGGCCTGCTCCCCCAAGAGATCGCCATAAAGTCGCATGTGTTGGCGTTCGCGTGTGTAATCAAGCTCTTCGCGCAAACGGTCCGTGACCTCTTCGACCGCTTCGCTGGGGTCGAGGGATTTCTCAAAGGTCCGAAACAGGCTGAGCAGGGATTTCAGTTGCGCCACGTCAGACTCAACCGCGCTCGACATATCTGGATATTGCAATTTGCAGGCGACTAAGCGGCCATCATGTAGGGTGGCGCGGTGGACTTGGCCGAGCGAGGCAGCATGTGCTGCTTCGCGCTCAAAGCTCGCAAAACGGCTCTCCCAATCGGGGCCCAATTCGGCGCGCATCCGCCGCTTAACAAAAGGCCGGCCCATGGAGGGCGCATTGGATTGAAGGGCTGCTAGCTCTTCAGCATACTCAGGGGGCAAGAAGTCGGGAATGGTCGCCAATATCTGAGCCACCTTCATCAAGGGTCCACGGGTTTTGCCGAGGGCTTGGCGCAGCGCAATGGCTATCGTCTTGTCGGCATCATTGCCGCCGACTAACCTCTGGGCCCCAAACGTGGCTGCAGCCGCACCCATATTGACCCCCACACGGGCAACACGGCTCAGCCGGCCACTTAATCGATTGCGCTCACGATCTTCACTCATGCCCACTATGTAGGGCGATAGGTTGTCTGAAGCGAGGGCTGGGTGTCAGTTTGCCGCCAGAAACAGCGCGACTTCAGTTAGGGCCCCGCGCGCGTCTGAACTCGTTGCAACAAAAATCTGCCAAACATGGGGCAAGCCGGGCCAGATGCTCAAGCGTGCTTCAACATCGGCTGCCCAAAGCGCATCTGCAAAGGCTATGGCTTGGTCCCGCAAAGTCTCAGCACTGCTGACTTGGATCAAAGTCGTTGGAAATAAAGCCAGCTCTGACGGTTTTCCCATGAGTGGTTCAACCAAGGCATCATCTGGCGCTGCAGAAGCAGCATAGACACTCCGCACATGTTGCATGCCTTCGATGCTTACGATTGGGTCACGCATGGGGCATTCGAGGCGCGGCGGCAGGGCGGATGTCGTCAGAAAAGGGCTCATCAGCACTAGTCGATCTGGCAAGCGGCCCCCCGTTCGGCCAATCTGGATGATACTCGCCGCAGCCAGATTCCCACCAGCAGAGTCGCCTGAAACATATAGTCGCTCAGCCGATGCTTCGCCCTCTGGGCCAGTCTTGGCCGCAAAGCCAATGGCTGCCACGCATTCCATCAGACCCGTGGGGAAGGGTGCCTCTGGCGCCAGCCCATAATCGATTGCAAGGACTGCAGTTTTGGTCGCTACTGCCATTTCAGCCAACATCGCCCGATGGCTGACAAGTGACCCTGCGATCCAGCCGCCGCCATGCAGATGGACCAAGCGATGACCGGGAACCGCATCAGGCGGGACCAGCCATTCGCCGGTTATCTGGCCGATTGAGACGGAATCCCGCCTGCATAGGGCCAAGCCCGCACCTGCCTCGCCACGACCATAGAAATCTGCATGCTTGCGTGCGGCTTCAATCGGGTCCGCAGCATCTGGCGCCGTGGCCAGATGTTCAAACATGCCATTGAGCAAGGCCGTGCGAGTGGGGTTTGTCATGGGAGATATCCCTCAGAAGCTGCGCGCGATCGAGACGCCAAAATGACGCGGCGGATCATAAGAAGCAACGCGCAAAGACCCCAAAAGCGGCGACACCACAGACATGCTGGATAGGGTTGTTTCGTCGGTCAGATTGCGGCCATAGGCAGACAAGGTCATGGCTCCACTAGGCGAGGTCCAACTCACGCCAATATCCAATTTTCCATAGCCCTTTTGAAGGGCATCCGGGGTGTTGAATTCGGTGAAATAGAAGTCTGATCGCCAAGACGCTGCGCCACTGGCCATCACCACCGCACCGCTTTTAAGAGCCTTCTGCCACTGCACCCGAACGCCACCGGTGAAGTCGCTGACCATTGGCAGGGTCTTGCCCTTCAAGTCGAAGGACGCAAAGCCGCGGCGGGGGTCCGTGGTCGAAAAGCGATCAAAGCTCGCATCGAGGTAGGAGAAATTCGCCGAGAGGGTCAACTCTTTCATCGGGCGGATGCTGGCTTCGCCTTCAATCCCTTGAATGGTAGCCTCAGCGGCATTGGCAAGTATTTGGCTCAAAGGCCCGATTTGGACAACTTGCAGATCGCTGTAGCTGCTATTGAATGCGGCAAGGGAAAGGGAGGGGCGATTACCGTTTCCAGTCAGCTTGAGGCCCAACTCGACGTTTTCAATCGTTTCGGGTCGAACGGCTGGGGTAAACGCGCCTAGGTTCAGCGCCCCTGCTTTGAAGCCAGAAGAGACGGAGCCATATACCAAGACACGTTCTTGCGGCCGCCACTCCACGGTTCCTTTGCCGCTGACCTTCGACCATGACTTCGACTGTGATCCCGTTGTGAGGCTGAAGAAGTCGAGGAATTCTTCAATCTTCTTTTCGTCAGAATTGTACCTGATACCGCCTCGTATGGTCACTTGATCATTGAGCTTTAGCCCGAGTTCGCCATATGTCGCCCATGAGTTGGAGACGAGGTCGCCGCCGCCCGCGAAGCGGAACGGAATCGGGAAATTGAGTGGAAGCGCCGGGTTTAGGAATGCACCGGGCAGTTGGCCTGGCACGGTTGTCACGCGCGACTGGTCGAACTGCATCGCAGTCGCCCCGACCAACCACTCGAGGCGGCTGCCTTTTTGAGAGGCCGCATAGACTTCCAAGCTCTTCTGTTCGCTTTGGGTGTCGAGCGTGGTGACTGCGACAGGGCGGGCTGTGCCGTCCTGATCAAACGTAATGGCGCGGTCGCTGGAGCGGATGTCGGCGATTGCGGTCAGTTCAAACGCCTTGAAGCTTCTCTCGAAAATGCCGGTGAGGCTATTGACCTCTCGCTCGTTGGTGCCAATCTCGGACGTCAAAGTTCGCGGTGCGGCAGGAGGTTTAACCCCGTATAGAAACTCAGCCGGCTGCGGGAAAGGATCGGGCAAGACTTTGAGGGCGGGGCCATTATTCTCTTGCTTAAGGCCAGAAGCAATGAGGCGTAAAGTCCCGCCCGCTAAGTCGGTTTCGATTTGAGCCCGCACAGAGGTTAGACCTTCATCGTCGAAATGATCTGGGCCTGACGCCAACGTGTTGCTAGCAAAGCCATCGAGCGTCTTGTGCTCAATCGCCAAACGACCCCGCATCTGCGCGCTGATTGGGCCGGATAACGTCAACGCCCCCTCGAGGCGACCAAAGTCACCAAGGGTCAAGGCGGCTTCCCCTTCAAAACTGTCCGTGGGTCGCTTAGAGACCAGATTGATCGCCCCGCCCGTTGCATTGCGCCCATAAAGGGCACCTTGTGGACCGCGCAGGACTTCGACCCGCGCAATATCCAGAAATGCGACCCCGGTCGCTTCTTGGTCCGACAAATAGACACCATCGCCGTGCAGCGCGACACCGGGGTCACCTCCTGGATTGAAAAAGGAATTACCGACGCCACGAATATAGATTTGGCTGATGCCAAAGTTTGCCGTGTAGGCCAGACTTGGCACCTGAGCACCGAGGTCCGCAAAGCCTGCGCCGCCGGTAGCGCGCAAGTCATTACCCGTAATGGCGGTTAAGGTTTCGGCGGTGTCGAGCAGGACCGTACTGCGCTTTTGCGCGGTGACCACAATGGTCTCAGGTTCCGTTGCTTCTTGCGCCAAGGCCGGGCCGACGGCAAAGCAAAACGCGAACAGTGTCAAAGCGGTGCTTTGGATTAAATTGGTGCGCCTGATTGGTGGTTTGGTCTTCATCGCATTTCCCCTCTTGTTTTTCAAAAGAGAATGCGGGCGATCAACGGTCTCGGGAAGGACGCTTTCGTCTAGTTGAGGCGGACATTTTCGCTCATGCGGGGCGTTTGCTAGTGCGCCTGATTCCGCCATCTTTGCCGAGCTCGTCGGAGGCTGCGGCTATCAGAGTAGCCCAAGAGGTGGGCGGCCTCTTCGCTCACGACATGCGCCGCGCTATGAGCTTGGTCATGGCATTGCCGGTGAGCTTCCAAGAGACTTCGGAAGGTGGTTCCCCGGAAGCCCAAGTGTCGGCGCAAGGTGGCGGCGCTTACCCCTAAATGTCGAGCAATACTGCTTTGATGCGTTTGGCCGTTATCAAATGCCTTCATGACTAAATCGACGAAGTCCTGATCCGCTGTGTCACGTTCCAGTGCGTGGGCTGAATCCGCCAGCTTCCGGTAGATCGCCTCGGCTTCGCTTTCATAATGCTGGATCTTTAATGGCAATAACTTTGTTGCAGCTGCTTCCGTTGTGTATACAACGACGACGGCATCCGAGCTGTTCAACCGAATGGGCCGATCAAGCAGAGCCAGCATGGTGCCAAGGTCTGCTGCTCCGATGCGTGGCAACTCAATCCAGCGCACCACAATGGCCTCACCGGTCAGCCACAAACAGAAGCAGTGCAGCACCATCACCCAAAGCTCACAATAAAGCGCGCCTGAAGGTTGGCCCATGAAGGGGCAGGTGACCGAAAGCCGCAGGCCGCTGCGGGTCGTTTCAATATGCAAATGAATCTCTGAATTGAAGAGTTCAGATGCCAGTTGAAAGCGTCGCAAGCCATCGCCAAAATCATCCGCTTGGCTCATGCTCGAGGCCAGAACTTCAAAAGTACCAAAGCGATGGGGGCGGGAGGCCAGGCTATGTGTTTCGTCCTGACTATAACGAATATTGTTATTCAGAAGCGTCCATGTTTGTTCAAAGGAGATTGACGCCTCAGAACCCGGCCATTCGAGTGCGGACAAGCTGAACAAGCCTTGCGCTGCCTCTGGCCCGACCATGTCAATTAGATAGCGAACTGGGAAGGATGTTCGTCTCACGCGGCAGGGCACTTTGATCGACTTCCCCTTAAAGCGCATGTTGGGATGTGCCCTACATGCAGAAACCCGAATAACGCACCTAAGTGTGCAGAAGCCGGCATGCCTTGTCTAGCCGTCCATCTCGACGGGCGCGTAGGGCCTCTGCTAGGGAAAGAGGTGCCTTTAAGGAATCGCGCAATGTCATTGCCCCTATCGATCTTTATCATCACCAAGAATGAAGTGGATCGTCTTGGGCCAACGCTTGAATCTGTGAAGGGCTTATCGCGTGATATCGTAGTGGTCGATTCCGGCTCGACTGATGGTACCCAAGAGTTAGCGGAGCGCTTGGGTGCTCGGGTAATCTTTAATCCTTGGCCGGGCTATGGCCTACAAAAGCAGTTCGGTGAAGATCAGTGCCGCCATGACTGGCTGCTCAATATTGATGCCGACGAAGTTGTGACCTTGGAGCTGGCAGCTTCCATCGAAGCGGCCCTCGGAAGGCCGGATCTTTCGCCATGCGGGTTTGAAACCGATATTATCGAGATGTTTCCAGGTGAGGCCCGCCCCCATGCTTGGGCCTTTCGGCTAAGTCCAGTTCGCCTCTATCATAAACAGGTTGGGCGATACTCGCCATCGCCGGTGCATGACCGGGTGGACTTAGTGAAGGGAACGCCCGTCCATCGTTTGAGCGGTGTGATTGAGCATCGCTCGATCCGCTCGCTGGGTCATGAATTGATCAAGCTAAATGCCTATGCCGACATGCAGGCCGATGACTTGGACAAGAAGGGGCGCAAGATTGGCGCTGCGCGCTTGGTGGCAGAATTCCCGCTGGCCTTTTTGAAAGCCTATATCGCGAGGCGGCATTTCGTGCGTGGGCTCTATGGGTTTATGACGGCCATGAACTACGCATTTTACCGCTATCTGCGGCTCGCCAAATATTGGGAACGCCGTTTGGGCCGTTAAGCTTAAGGCTTAACGGACCAGCCTCGCCAGAAGCCTTCGACATGGGCAGCCAAGAAGGCGTCGACATCAAACTGTGCCTCTTCCGCTTCGCCAAAAGTTGCCATCATCATCGCGACTGCTGCTACCGGCGCGCAGAATAGTCGTGTGAGAGTTGCAGCATCTGTGCCTTGGGTTTCCGTAGCGGCTAGAGAGCGCTCAAATAGGTTTCGGATCGAGGCTTCAACGGGATCGATAAAGCCATGGCGCAAAAAGGCGGCCAAATCTGGGAAGCGGTCTGCTTCGCCAACTGCAATGCGCCAGGGTGCCAAGGCTCCGGGGGCGCTTAAAGCAACACGGGCGTCCCGGACCAATTGGTTCAACAACTGCTTTGTGGGGCCGCGATGTTCGTCGATTAAGCGGCACGCGCCTTCGATTTGGTCGGCAAGTACGCGCCGCACTAATGCCTCAAACAATACCTGCTTTGAGTCAAAGTAGCGATAGACAATAGGTTTTGTTACGCCAATTGCCGAGGCAATGTCAGACATTCGAGTGCCTGCGTAGCCATTTTCAGTGAATAATCTCGTCGCTTCGATAAGAATTCGCTCAGCACGATCCTGAGCTGCGACTACCGGTCTGGTATTCAATTTACCTTGTGGCATAGAAATTCCTCCACTTTTAAAATTCGTTTTTTCAGCTTTTACATTGCGTCGCGCATATGAAAAGGCCTAATCTGCATTAGTTACCACAGGAGAACCTTGCTATTTAGGTATTTTACTGTGTTTCATTCGGATTCATTATTTGAGTTAAGTAATGAGCAGATACCATCCTGATTCAATTATCTGGAGAATCGGCTATGTTGCGCTTATTCATTTTTCATTCACAAATAATATAACTTTTGGTAACCTAATTGGGGAAATCGTCAAATGAGTTTGACAAGTCGTTGGAGCCCAGAGATTTTACCGTATTGATTATATTGGGATAAAATTGTGACCCATTGCGCAGATTGGGGAAAGTCGGTGCTGGGGAAACATGAGGGGTACGCTTTAGACTTCACCCCAAGAGGGTATTGATGGCCATGGAGCCCGGGATCGCAAGCATATTTCGACACACCTGATGCGTCTTAAATCTGACATCCGCGACTTGGTCGTGGGATGCTGCAAATTATTGCTGCTGCTGCTCCATTTGGTGCTGCATTTCGAGCGCAACCGATTTTTGAGGCTTAATGGCGGTCATAAATTGGTCCGGTCGTGTCCTGGGAGAACGTACCACTTTCAAGAAGTCACTGTCTAAAGAAAGGCGCTCGGCTTGGCGCACGTGAACGTCCACTTCCAGCAGGCTTTCGGCATCACCCTTTAAGACGCCCCGAGTAGGTGGCACATCGGCATAGTCGCGACCATAGGCCACAACGACATGGCGCTCATTGGCCAACATGTCATTGGTTGGGTCAAATCCGACCCAGCCTTGTTCGGGCAAATAGCATTCAACCCACGCATGCGAAGCATCGGGAACTGAGCGGATTTGGGTGTCCCCATCCGTGCGGGCGAGATACCCTGACACGTACCGCGACGGCACACCCCAGTGGCGAGCGACGGCCAGCATAATGTGGGCAAAGTCTTGGCAGACGCCTTTACGGTGCTCTAGCGCGGCATCAATTGGGCTATCGGCGGCGGTAAAGCCTGGCACATAGTCAAACGCCCCGTAAATCTCTCTATTCAGGATGCGCAGGCCCGTCAGCGGATCAGGTGGTAATTCCAGCAGGTCCCGTTCGCGCATGAAGGTTTGAAGATGGCCAGATCCGTCTACAAAGGTTGATGGACGCATCATGTCATAATAGCGGCTGCATACTTCATCGCTGCGCAGATGTGCCCAAGCTCCTGGATCAACTTTTTTAGGTAAGGGGTCTGTTCGCTCATAGGTCTCAACCATAGCCCGTGAGCGAATTATCAGCTCGGTATGCTTGGCCGGTACGTCAAAGTGATAAACAATGTTCCCAAGCCAATCCCGATAGGTCATCAATTTGGCGCGCGGCTCGGTCACAATATCAAACCCGACTAGGCGCTGCATCGGCAAGGTCAGGGGCTGCAGCCACAATTCCATCACGCTTTCGCGAACGGGCGCCGAATAGGTATAGCGGGTCTCATGGGTGATCTCGAGGCGCATCAACGCACTCCTAAAGTGCTGGTTCCAGGCAGCCGGTCGGCCAAAGAATAGCTGATAAAGGCCGCATGAACAGCGTCGGAAATGGCGATACAATCGTCTGCAACTTGGGCGATAAAGGCTTGGCCATTTTTGCCCGTAACTTCCTCCAAAACGGCAAAGTTCAGCCGTGCGGCCAAACGGCCAGACAGGCGCGTACAGGTTTCTCGCGCGCGCTCATCCGCGAGCGCGCCAACCGCATCAATATGTTGGGCAATCGTATTGGCGCAAAAGCGCAAGGACCGGGGGAAGTAAGGGTCTAGTACCAAGAAATCGGCTATCTGGTCGCGTCTAAAGGTCGCCGTCTTCACCCGCAGATAAGGTTCAAGACCGCAACACATCCGCAACAACTGAACCCAACCGAAATCGCCAATAGCTGTCTGCTTCTCGCCAAAATGCAGGTCGAGCAAGCGGACAATCAATTGCGCGCGTTCGATAGTGCGGCCCATCGACAGGAAGTGGAAGCCCTCGCCATGACTCATGGTACCAGAAACAATGCCTTTGAAGGCATGCAAGTCATTGATCGTTTCTTCAAAGAAGCCAGCTGAAATCTGACCGAAATTTTGCTTGGTTGCGGTCTCTCGCACCCGGAAATAGAGCCGGTTTAGACGCTCCCACATTTCGGTGGTGATTTGATCGCGAACTTGGCGGGCGTTTTCCCGCGCGGCGAAAACGGCGGTATGGATGGAAGAGAGATCGCCTTTACCGCCAAACGTCAGAAGACGGGCCTCTTCCAAAGCATCCATCCTCGCAGCCATTGGCGCTGCACCCAAGGCCCGCATTGCGCGCTCAGTCGTCATTTCAGCTTCTTCTGCCCCGGCCTCCAGCCCAGCAGTTAGGGTTATTTGAAGTACCCGGCAGGCATGCTCCGCCCGTTCGGTGTAGCGGCCGATCCAATAAAAACTATCTGCGACGCGCGATAACATCATGTCCGTGCCCGCCCATCACTTGGACCTGATAGCACCCAAGTATCTTTAGAGCCGCCGCCTTGGCTCGAATTCACCACCAGCGAGCCCCTGCGCAGAGCTACACGTGTCAGGGCCCCAGGGGTTAGGGTCATCTTAGCGCCACACAAAATGAACGGTCGCAGATCGACGTGGCGGGTTTCAACGGCGCTATCAATATAGGTCGGTGCCGTTGAGAGCGAGATGGTAGGCTGGGCGATATAATTATCTGGGTCTGCTTTGATTTTGGCAGCAAACTCTTCAATCTGCGCTTTTGTGGCATGGGGTCCAATCAACATGCCATAGCCGCCACTCTCGCCAACCGCTTTGACCACCAATTTGTCGAGATTGGCCAAAACGTGCGACATCTGGCTCTTCTCACGACACAAGAAAGTCTCAACGATATCAATGATCGGGTCTTGATCGAGATAATGTTTGATGATTTGCGGCGTGTAAGCATAGACAGCTTTGTCATCGGCAACCCCGGCACCAGGAGCATTGGCAATCACAACATTGCCCGCGCGATAGGCGTTCATCAAGCCTGCGACACCAAGGGTGGAATCGGGTCTAAACGCCAGGGGATCAACAAAGGCATCGTCGACGCGGCGATAAATCACATCCACCCGCTTTAGACCCGACGTCGTGCGCATATAGACAACATTGTCATGGATCGCTAAGTCGCGCCCTTCGACCAAGGGTGTTCCCATAAGGCGCGCCAAAAAGGCGTGCTCGAAGTAAGCAGAGTTGAAGACGCCAGGTGTCAGCACGACAACAGTGGGGTCTGGCTGATATTCACTCGCCAAGCTTTTCAGCATGGCCAATAAGTCGTCGGGATAGGTCTCCACTGGGCGCACGCGCGCGGCACGATATAGGTCTGGAAAAGCGCGCTTAACCGCGTCGCGGTTAGACAACATATAGGAGACGCCTGAGGGTACACGAAGATTATCTTCTAGAACCACATAGTCACCATCTTCGCGGCGGATCACGTCGGTGCCGCAGATGTTGACATAGGCACCATGGGGCACCTCAACGCCCAGCATTTCTCGACGATAATTGGATGAACCGAGAATCAGGTCCCTCGGCACATAACCATTGTTGATAATGGCTTGATCACCATAAATATCGGCCAAAAATAGGTTTAATGCTTCTAGCCTTTGCTTAAAGCCGCGCTCTAATTTGTCCCACTCCGCCGCCGGAATGATGCGTGGCAGGATATCGGTTGGGATGATCTTTTCAGTCGAATCTTCGTGGCCATAGACGGTGAAAGTCACGCCTTGGGCCATGAAGGTGCGGTCAATATTGGCTTGCAGGTCACGCAGGCTTTGCGGCGTTGCTTGGCTTAGGCGATTATAAAGACCGGCCCAAGCGGGACGTGGGTCGCCCTTGGCATCAAACATCTCGTCATAAGCAGCCCCCAGCTGATAGCCCGCAAAAGGCCCTTCTTGGCCCGGCCGCGGTGGTGCCACCATATCGCTAATTTTGTCAGGCGCGCGCGCCATAGTGTTTCCCCTTGTGCGACCGCACTCCACGGGCCAGAGCGCTTTCTGTCAAGCGGACTGAGTGTGTCCTGTGCAGGCCTGCCCAAAAAGCAGGCACATCGAACTTCATACAAGCTCGGCAAACAGCACTTGCTCCAACCACCCCATGCCTGTTAGCCTGTCGACAACGTGACAAAAACAAGATGATCAGGAGTGCTAGGGATGCGGTTTGAGGGCTCAAAGAATTATGTGGCGACGGATGATTTGAAAGTCGCGGTCAATGCGGCCATCAAACTAGAGCGTCCCTTGCTGATCAAGGGTGAGCCGGGCACCGGCAAGACAGTGTTAGCAATCGAGGTAGCGAAAGCTTTAGGCATGCCGCTACTTGAGTGGCATATCAAATCGACCACAAAGGCCGTGCAAGGCCTCTACGAATATGATGCCGTGACGCGCTTGCGCGACAGCCAATTGGGCGATGAGCGTGTTAAGGACGTCAAGAACTACATCAAAAAGGGCAAAATGTGGGAGGCCTTCGAACATAAGGGCCGTTGCGTTTTGCTGATCGACGAGATTGATAAGGCCGACATCGAGTTTCCAAACGACCTCTTGCAAGAATTGGATCGGATGGAGTTCCACGTCTATGAAACCGGTGAGACCATTAAGGCGATTGAGCGCCCCATCGTGATTATTACGTCGAACAATGAAAAAGAATTGCCTGACGCCTTCCTGCGTCGCTGCTTCTTCCACTATATCAAGTTCCCAGACGAAGACACGATGCAAGCAATCGTGGACGTCCACTTCCCCGGTATTAAAAAGCGCTTGATCGCTAACGCGTTGGCTAGCTTCTATGACATGCGCAAAGTGCCGGGTTTGAAGAAGAAGCCGTCCACTTCGGAATTGCTCGATTGGCTTAAGCTCTTGGTCACCGACGATATTGACCTTGACGCCATCAAGCAAAAAGATCCGTCAAAGCTGATCCCGCCCTTGCACGGTGCTCTTCTGAAAAACGAGCAAGACGTGGCTTTGTTTGAGCGCTTAGCATTTTTGGCGCGGCGTGAAAGCCGGGGTTAAGGTCTCAAGAAATGGGGCGGGCAGGCTATAGCTTGCCCAGCCCGGTCCAGACAATCCAGGCGCCCACGAGTACGACGACCGCTGCAAAAACTAAAGCGAGCGCGCGCTTGTGGGTACTTAAGGACTGACTCGCCCATGTACCGATTGTGCTGCCTAACAGCCCTCCTACAATCATCAGTCCGGCAACGGGCCAATTAACAAGCCCCGATAGCGCATAACTGGCAGTCGTCGCTGTGCCAAAGGCAGCAACGCCTACGAGGGAAGTGCCCACCGCAATGCTCATTGGCATGCTGGTGGCCCACATTAGGCCGGGCACGATCAGAAAGCCGCCGCCAATCCCAAAGAACCCTGAGGCTAAACCCACGCCTGTACCACTGGCGATTAGGCGTGGCAGAAGGATGGGCGCGCTGGCCATAGAGAGCCTCACATCGGGTGCCTCAATGCGGGTCGGCTTGCGGGCAGCTAAGATGCCGACTGCGATCATCACAAAGCCAAACAGAGTGAGTAGTTTCTGGCCATCTATTGCTTTGCCAATCATACTGCCCACGGTCGCGCCTAGAATGCCTGCTGCCGAAAACATAAAGGCACATCGCCATTTCACATTCTTGGCCCTGCCATGTGCCCAAAGGCCCAAGAGCGCATTAGCTGCAACTGACACAGCCCCAGTTCCTATCGCGGTATGTGGATCTACGACACCCACGACATAGATTAACAAGGGTACAGCAAGGATAGAGCCGCCTCCACCAATCAAGCCCAAAATGGCACCGATAAGCAGACCAGAGCCCAAGGCAGCGAGGATGGTGGCCGGTTCCATGGCCTGACTATGCCTTTACGGGCAAAGGTGTTTGGGGCCGATTCCAGGGTAGAAACGCTAGCATCTTTGCCATCCCGCACCAGCCTGTTGTGCCGGCAAAGGTTAGACCTGCACCGATAAAGGCTGAGAGGCCGTAGAACCCTGGATGAACAAGGGTACCCAGAATGACGCCTAAGAGCACTAAGCTGCCCGCCAAAATTTGGACCTGCCGCATGATCTCGATCGGTTGGCTGCGATCTGTGACGACAGGCAGGCCTGCGGCTTTCCAAGCCTCAATGCCGCCTTCGAGCGCATAGGCCTCACACGTCGATGCTGAGGCTAAGCGGCCAGCGTTTGCCGATGTTCGATTGCCCGCTTTGCAATGGAAGATAATCGCATTGTCGCCGCCCAGTGGCAGGGTGTCACCTAGGCCGGACAAGGGGATATTCTTGGCCAAGCCAATGCGTTCACGTGCTGCCTCATCGGCCTCGCGGACATCAACCAAGCGGGCACCATCGGCTATCATACGCTTTGCTTCTTCTATCGAAACAGTTTTGAGGGTCATTTTTATCTCCTAAAGTTAGAAGTGGATCACGCAGCACTGGGGCTGCAATAGAGACGATGAAGGGTGTCCATCAGTTCCGTCAGCTTGGGTTCCGCGATGGCATAAAAGATCGTTGTGCCCTCGCGGCGGGTCGACAAAAGGCCCTCCTCGCGCATCACGGCGAGATGCTGGCTCATCGCAGATTGGCTGAGACCGATCTTGGTGCCCAAAGTGCCCGCGCTGGCCTCGCCCATGCCAACCAATTGGCACAGCACCAGCAAGCGGCGTTCATTGCCAATCGCCTTCAGCAGTTTTGCAACTTCTCCCGCCCGCGCAGCCATTTCTTCCGCCGCGCGTTCTAGCTCCTGCTGCGATGTGGTTTCTGTCGACATGCATCTCACCCTAAAAAATAAGCACTTGCTAATTTAGCAGATCCTAATATATAGTCAAGTAGGATTTTCACTTCAACGGAGAACACGCCATGTCTGATCCACGCATCACCGCATTTTTTGATGAAGCGACCTTCACCATTAGTTATCTGGTTGTTGACCCAGAGACCTCGCATGCTGTCATCATTGATCCTGTCCTTGATTATGATCATCGTGGCGGTTCGCTCTCGACAAGGTCAGCGCAGGCCGTCCTTGATGCCGCAGCGGCGCAGGGTGCCAAGATCGATTATATTCTGGAGACGCATGTGCATGCGGACCACCTAAGCTCAGCCCCGTTCCTGAAGGCGCAGACCGGCGCACAAATTGTGATCGGTAGTGCCATCGACAAAGTGCAACGCACTTTTGGGCCTGTTTTTCATGCCGATGATCTGAGCCTTAATGGTGGGGAATTCGATATTCTGGCAACCGATGGCCAAGTCCTTCAGTTTGGCACGCAGACGATTGACGTGATCCATATGCCTGGCCACACGCCAGCTTGCGTTGCCTACCATATCGGCACCAATGTCTTTGTCGGCGATACGTTGTTCATGCCAGACTATGGCACGGCGCGGTGTGATTTCCCCGGTGGAGATGCAGCCGCATTGTATCGTTCAATCCACAAAATTTTTGCCTTGCCACCTGAGACCAAACTCTGGACGTGCCATGACTATAAGGCAGTGGGCAGAGATCATTATGCTTGGGAAAGCGATGTCGCCACACAGCGGGCGCACAATATTCACATCCATAATGGCGTTACCGAAGCTGAGTTTGTTGCCATGCGTCAGACCCGCGACAAGGGCTTAGCTCCACCAGTTCTCCTGCTGCCATCGGTGCAGGTCAACATGCGCGCAGGCTATTTTCCGCCCCCAGAGGATGACGGCAAGCACTATCTAAAAATCCCGCTTTCGGGAGCTATCCCCACTTAACCTCTCGACAAGTGCGCTGGGTTCTCTAAAGTCTGAGACAAATCACAAATGTCTCAGGTCACACACACATGTTCCAACGCTTCTTTTCAGAACTTCGCGACGCCAAGGTTCCTATCAGTTTGAAGGAATATCTGCTTCTGTTGGAAGCGATGGATAAGGAAGTGATTGAGAGTGACATAACCGAATTCTATTATTTGTCGCGCTCCGCACTTGTGAAGGATGAGCGTAATCTCGATAAGTTTGACCGCGTCTTTGGTCATGTCTTCAAGGGGTTAGAAAAGACCAGCGACGCGCTCGGGGCGGCAATTCCTGAGGATTGGCTTCGCGCCCTGACGGAGAAGTATCTCACCGAGGAAGAGAAGGCGGAGATCGAAAGTCTTGGCGGTTGGGAAAAGCTAATGGAGACGCTGCAAAAGCGCCTGGAAGAGCAAAAAGAGCGGCATGAAGGCGGCAATAAATGGATCGGCACCGGCGGCACCTCACCTTTTGGGGCCAATGGGTATAATCCGGAAGGTGTGCGGATCGGTCAGAAAGAAGGCCGCCACGGTCGCGCGGTGAAGGTTTGGGATAAGCGCGAATACAAGAACCTCGATGATCAGGTTGAGTTGGGCACCCGCAATATCAAGGTGGCGCTGCGCCGCCTGCGTCGATGGGCCCGCGATGGTGCCCCGTCTGAGCTTGACCTCAAAAGCACGATCGATACCACGGCAAAGAATGGCTATCTCGATGTCGTCCTGCGGCCCGAGCGACGCAACACTGTTAAGGTGCTGATCTTCTTTGATATTGGCGGCTCGATGGATGCCCACATCAAAGTGTGTGAGGAATTATTCTCCGCCGCCCGTACCGAATTCAAGCACATGGAATATTTTTACTTCCATAATTGCGTCTATGAGGAAGTATGGAAGGACAATCGTCGACGCGCGGCAGAGAAACTGCCGACTTGGGACGTGCTGCACAAATTTCCCGCTGACTACAAAGTCGTTTTCGTTGGTGATGCGACCATGAGCCCTTACGAGATCACCTATCCTGGTGGCAGCGTGGAGCATTGGAACGAAGAGCCAGGTGCCGCTTGGCTGAAGCGCGTGTCCGACGTCTACCCGCATCTCATCTGGATCAATCCGGTGCCAGAGCGGCACTGGGACCATACGCCTTCGGTGAGCTTGATCCGCGACGTGATCGGGCGCGAGCGCATGTTCCCGATGACAATTCAAGGTCTTGATCGGGCTATGCGGGAATTGGGGCGGTAGGCCTGACTCAAGGTTGATTGCCTTGTGAAGGCGACCAAATCAGGAAAGGTTAGCATGTCTTTTTGTGGAGCGTGCTGATGTCCATCGTCCGATTAAAGCCTGTTGTCATTGGCCTTACCTTGTCACTCGTTGGGCTCAGTTCACTTGCCGCTTCGCCAGATGTTTTTGCCAAGCTGGATGCGGACCAAGATGGGCGTCTAATCAAGACCGAACTGCAAGTGCCCTGTGATCGCGAAATTTTTGCTTCTTTGGATCGCAATGGCGATACCATCATTGACCGTCACGAGTTCCGGACCAATGGCGACATCGCGACTTATGAAGACAAGGGCGGTGTTGACGATAAGGGCGTATCGCTCCGATGGCTAGAGTTTCGTATCGGTCGCTTCGACCTTCAAGACGGGACGTTCACTACCTGCAATGCAACGGAGGGGCAATATCCGCTCGAAGTTAACGCGTCCCGCGCGGACATCGAAATGGCTATGCAAACCATTCAAAGTCGGCTGGTCGAAGATGCCGCCCGCAGTGCCAAGCGCTAGCCTACCTGCCCGAAGCGCCTCATGAGGGGGTATGCTGGCTGAAGTGCTCCCCCCACAAGAACCGAATTTGGCAGATGCGCAGGCAACGCTTACCCGCGTCTTCGGACATAGCGCGTTTCGGGGCTTGCAAGCCGATGTTGTTGCCCAAATCCTTGCCGGGGGCGACGCCTTGGCCGTGCTGCCAACAGGTGGCGGCAAGAGCGTATGTTATCAAATCCCGGCCCTGCTGCGGCAAGGTGTTGGGATTGTCGTTTCGCCTTTGATTGCTTTGATGACCGACCAGGTCGAAGCTTTGCTTGCAGCAGGGGTTCGCGCGGCGCGCCTGGATTCAAGTATGGCTTGGGAAGACAAGCAGGCGGTGTTTTCAGCACTCGAAGCTGGCCGCCTAGACCTTTTGTATGTGTCGCCAGAAGGTCTTTCTTCAGGGGCCTTGATCGAGCGCTTAAGCCGCTATCCGATTTCACTCATTGCGGTGGATGAAGCCCATTGTGTCAGTCAATGGGGCCATGATTTCCGGCCGGACTATCGCCGCCTTGGTGCCTTGCAAGAGGCTTTTCCCGGTGTGCCGCGCTTGGCCGTGACCGCAACAGCCGATGTGCGCACGCGCGAAGACATTCGCAGGCAACTGCATCTGACGCACGCGCCCGAATTTGTGGCGAGCTTTGATCGCCCCAATCTCATCCTTTCGACACGGCGCAAGGACAGCCGCGCAGCCGCCCGTATTCTGGAACTGGTTTTGGCGCGGCAAGGCCTGTGCGGCATCATCTATGTGACGGCGCGCAAAGAAACCGAAGAACTGGCGGCCAGTCTCCGAGACAAGGGCGTCCATGCGCTAGCCTATCATGCCCAGATGCCACCTGATCTGAAGGCCGAACATTTGCGTCGCTTTCAAGAAGAAGATGGCGTTGTAATGGTGGCGACCATCGCCTTTGGGATGGGCATTGATAAGCCAGATGTCCGCTATGTGATTCATGCTGACCCACCTAAAAGTATTGAAGCTTATTGGCAGGAGGTCGGGCGCGCCGGTCGTGATGGCTTGCCAGCAGAAGGCATTGCTTTTTACGGCTTCTCCGATCGCCGTTTCATGGCTGAACGGATTGATGGCTCACCTGCGCCCGATGAGGTGAAGCAGGTTCAGCGCTCCAAGCTCAATCAGCTCTATGGATTCCTCGACGGGCTTGCCTGTCGGCGGGGCGGCGTTCGGCGCTATTTCGGCGAGACAGATGTTCAGGATTGTGGGCAATGCGATGTCTGCACGAACCCGAACATGGGCCATGATTCTAGCCAATGGGCGAAGATGGCGCTGTCTGCAGTCATCCGGTGTGAGGAGAGTTTTGGGCGCGGTCGAATCATTTCCCATTTGATCGGGGCAGAGCCAGACGGAGCACTAGAGACCCGTTTTGCAGAGCGCACGACCTATGGCATTGGCAAGGGACTCAATAAAACCGCGTGGCGTCGGGTGTTAGACCAGCTCTTGTTTGATGGTATTTTGGCCGAGCAGAATCGTGATGGCTTTCCAATTCTCACCATCGCCTGTCCTGACCTTGCACGATCAATATTGAAGGGTGAAGCCCCCGTCTTCACCCGTGAGGATCCAGTTCAAGCAGGCGGCAATAAGCGTGCTGTTGCCAAGCTGGCTTTGGATGATGATCTCGACCCAGAGACTTTGGCTCTCTATCGATCATTACGTACGTGGCGCTTGGAAACCGCGCGTGCCGCTGGTATCCCACCCTATGTGGTTTTCCATGACACCGTCTTGCGACAAGTTGCTCTAGCACGCCCAACGACGTCGTCGGCCTTGATGTTGATCTCCGGAATAGGCGAAGCCAAGGCTAGACGTTATGGCCAATCCATTCTTACACTTTTGTCAGCCGCCTGATTTACAGTCCCGAAACGTAATTCTGAGAACGTAACGCAAACTAATCTGGGCTGGAGGCCCGATATGATGACGCTCCGTGTCTTGTTTTTGGTCTTGGTTGCCGCAAATTCAGTGCTGTTGACCGCTTGCGCTGGCGGCGGCGGTGGCGGCAGTGGAGGCATCGTCCAACCTTCCCCACCACCACCACCACCACCACCACCACCACCACCTCCTCCTCCCCCTCCGCCGCCACCACCGCCGCCACCTGCATTGGTTGCTGGCGTGGACTATCCGTCAGCACTGTCGCGCGAATATACGCGCAGTTGGGGCCTGGCTGGCATCAAAACGGTTAAGGCTTGGGAATATGGCGCGACTGGCGCAGGGATTCTTGTCGGCGTTGTCGATACAGGCATCGACGTCAATCAGATCGACCTAAAGAACAACATCTCACCCTTGTCTCGTGATATGGAAGTGGGCCGCCCCAATCAAACCATCGCTGCCGAAGAACGTCATGGCACCCGCGTGTCTGGTATCATCGCCCACGAGTTTAACGGCTCGGGTACAGTGGGTGTCGCTTTCAAGTCCACCGTCATCAGCTATCGCGCCGACCGCGAGGGCACGTGCGAAGAAGTTGGCACAGATAAGGGCTGTAAGCTGCCGGAGACCAATATCGCGCGCGGCGTGGACTCTGCCATCGCGGACGGCGTGCGCGTTATCAATTTGTCTCTGGGTGGATCATCGTCCACCGGTTCATCTCTAACCGCCGCACTTCTGCGTGCCACCAATGCTGGGATCGTCGTTGTTGCATCCGCTGGCAATGACGCAACGGCCGACCCAGAATTTCCGGCCCAATTATCGATCGACCCGCGGTTTCGCGGCTTAATCATTGCTGCAGGTTCGACCGATACTGCAGAAGCGCTTTCGACCTTTAGTGCAAAGGCTGGCGTTGCCCGCACCAATTACTTGGTGGCACCCGGCACCGACATTGTCGCCGATTGCGATGCAACTTCATGCTGGCGGTTGTCAGGCACTTCATTCTCCGCTCCCCATATCAGCGGCTCTCTCGCACTCTTATTCCAAGCTTTCCCCAATCTCACGGCTACCCAAGCGGTGGATATCCTTTATCGCACCGCCCGCGATCTCGGCACCACGGGGACGGACGATACATTTGGTCGCGGCATTATCGACCTCGAGCGGGCCTTCTCGCCACTCGGTGCCACAGCGACGAGCAATTCATCTGGTGAAGCTGTCCGCGTTGATTTGTTCGATGGAGTTGCCGGCCAAGCCTTTGGCGATGCTTTTACGAAAGAAGGCCTCAGCACGGCCGTACTGGACGAGTATCAGCGTCCATTCAATGTCTCACTAGGGTATCGGTTACGTCCGCAAGCCAACCTAGGCTTCACAGCCGAAACCTACGCCTCAGAGCCACAGCAAACGGCGCAAATGGGTGATAGTCTGCTCAGCTTTACCAAACGCAGCCCAGCGAGTGCTGCTTGGGGCGTGCAAGATGACCGTGTCGCCGGACAAACCCCCGTGGTCCGGGCGTTGATGCCTGTATCGGGTGCGCCATGGGGCGGAACACTCGCCATTTCTTTAGCACAATCTGACGCAGATTCTGCGACGCGACCTTATGGCTTAGCCGGAGACGCCGTCGGGGGCGGCACCCAGTTCGGGCTGATGGGGCTGGGCCAATTTCAATCTTTCCAAGGCCTGGTCTTGGCCAAGGATTCGTTCAGCCTGCATGCGTTTAATGCCTCAGGCGAGTCCAGCCGTCTGCGGACCATGGCCCCGACCCGTCAATCTGCCGCTCTTGTTCAAATGGCCCACCAAAGCCAGCGACTGACAACTGTCCTCGAACTCGGCAGCCTTGCTGAGCATGGCAGCTTCCTAGGGTCGCGTTGGAGCGACGGGGCATGGCTCTCTGATCGTCGCCAATCCGATGATACTCGGGCCCAAAGTCGCTTCTTGGGTTTGCAATTTGACTTTGTCCTGAATAAACGCGCAAGCCTGACCGCTCGGGTGCAAGGCGCGCGACTGGCCGACATCTCGGGCAATAAGGCCTTCGCTTCTGGGGTGCCGATCTACGCCAGTGCCGCTTCTTTGGTCTATGCCAGAGAAATGACGAATGGCTGGTGGCGCTTAGGTCTGGAGCAGCCGTTACGGGTTGAACAGGGTAGCTTGCGTTACCGCCTTGCGGACCCTTACCTCACTTGGGGTAGAGCTCAGACTTGGTCGGAGCGCAGCATCGAAGTTGCGCCAACTGGCCGCGAGATGCGCTTGACCGCTAGTCGTGACTGGCTGTTGGGGGGCACCTCTGAAACCGCAGCCTGGCTTGGTGCTGAACTAACTCACATCTATCAGCCCAATCATATCGCTGGTGCTGATGGGGAAACCTTAATGCGCCTGCGTGCATCTACCCGGTTCTAGCACGGTTGATTTTTAAGCCCGGTCGGACACCAACTAACAGTCGCCGGGCTTCCAAATTTCGCAAGAGACCGTTATGTCAGACCATATAGGGCCCTTGAGTGAAGGGGCCCGCGACCCCTTGCCCGGCCGTCGCGCCGGGCGATTTTGTATCTGGAGGCCAGAAATCATGTACGAGATCTTGATGCCCAAAGCCACTGCCGTGTGGTTGATCGACAATACCGGCCTGACATTTAACCAGATCGCAGCCTTCTGTGGCCTGCATCCGTTGGAAGTTAAAGGGATTGCCGATGGCGATGTTGCCACCGGCGTACGGGGGTTAGACCCGATTGCCAATTCGCAATTATCGCGTGAGGAAATTGCGCGCGGTGAGGCAGACCCGACCCACAAAATCAAGCCTTTGGAAGGTCGTAAGCTAGACTTGCCGCCCGTCAAAAAACGTGGTGGACGGTATACGCCGGTGTCGCGTCGCCAGGATCGGCCAGACGCTATTGCTTGGTTCTTGCGCTATCACCCAGAGATCACCGACGCGCAAATGGGCAAGCTTATCGGCACAACCAAGTCGACCATTGAGAGCGTGCGTAGCCGCACCCATTGGAACAGCGCCCAGATTAAGCCGGTTGATCCGGTCACCATTGGTCTGTGCACACAGATTGAGCTTGACGCTTTGGTCAAGGCGTCCTCGTCACGCCGTGCGAAGGCTGCCGCTGAAGCGGGAATCATTGATCCTGAAGAAGGCCCAAGCCTGCAGCCAGCAACGAAGCCAAGCTTCTATGTGGACGAGAGCGAATATTAATCGTCTATCGCAAGGCCGACATTGATTGGATAAAAAGCCCTTCCCCTTGCGTGGGGGAGGGCTTTTTCTTAAAGTTTCTGGCTCTGATTGGTCACCCTTATATCGCCACCTTGAACCGGCGATGCCCAAGGCGGGCGTGCCTTGACGATGGGATCGCCTTCAGGTCCCAGCTTTCGTAAGACAGCGCGGGTGATCCAGGGTGCCGGGGTGGGGCCAAGCTTCACCTCTAAATCCCATTGCACACATGACCGACCGACACAGCGCAAGCCAAGAGCTTTGGGTGTATCAAAGGTGACCTCACCAGCTTGCCCATCGGCCCCGCCGCTCAGCATGCGAACCTGCGCTTCCTTTGGAACCGAGAGAATTACCTCATCAGCACCGGGTGCGAGCACGCGCAGCTTTAGAGTGCGGCCTTCAACAGTCTTGGTTTCAGTGAGGATCTCAATGCGGGCGGGCACTGGGGTGCCGCTCGGCACTGGCGCTGGCGCATGGACGCGCTTGCTGTCGCTATTTTTCAGCGAGGCCAGCTTGAACGGGGCTAAGGCCTGCATGCTGGTCGGCGCGGCTTCATCACCTGGGCCTAGCACCCAAGCATGATCTCCGTCGTCACCATGCCAGTGCTGAACATTCAGAGGCCGCGGGGTTTCGGGTGAATAGGCTGGCGTGACGGCGGCCCACGCGAAGGCTCCACCAATTGCCAACAATGTCAGCAAGCTTGCGCCAGCCAATTTCGCCTCGGGCTGCCAGATTGGTGCAAGCGTGCAGAGCATCAAAAGGGCACCAACTGCCCCAAACGCCCAACCCAGACCAAAGCCCAAGCCGACTTCGGCAAAGTCCAAGGCAGGCAGGATGAGAATCAAAAGGGCTAAGGCAGAGGCAAGGCCAAAAATCACTTGAAGCAATCTGCGGTCAATCTTCATTCCTGTCAGCAAGAAACCCGCCCCAGCAAGCCCTGCCGCCGGCGCGGCAAGAATCATACTGCCCGGGGAGACAAGGGAGAGGCCAAGAAAGAGCGCGGTTACCCAAATCCAAGCTCCAGCAAGGACGCGTATGGGACTGGTCCCGCGACAGAGCCAAAGCGCAAGCAGCGCACCCAAGAGACCACTACTATAGACCAAAAGCCGTCCCGCCATCGGGGTGGCAAACCACCATTGGTTTTCAACGCGTACTTGGTCGATCAGCCAAAGGGCACCGAAGCCACCACCGCCCGCAACAAGAAGTGCAGCCAGAGGCGCAATCAGTGCACGCACGGCGCCTTTCGGTCCGCTTCTCACATAAGCAAACAAAGCTCCCAGCAGCCCAAAACCCAGCAGGCCATATCCAACTGCCTTCGGCATAACTAAGATGAAACGACCCAAAACATCGGAATAGATGACGTCCGCCTCTGGCGCGTTGGCGGTGGGCTTTCCTGCCAAATGCCCTTCCAGCGCCACCAGTGCCGCACCACCCATATGCCCAACGCTGGCGGGCTCGAGATGGGCAAGATTGTCTAGGGGGGTGTGATAGCGGGCAACCGGGGCAATGAAGGCAAAGTTGATGACATCATAGCCTTTGGCCAAAAACTCGGTCGCATCGGTATCGTTCGGCAAGGTGCGATAGATGTCGGCCGCCATGGAATTGGCAATAGTGCGCACGGGCTTAGCCGTAAGTGCTGCAATGTCGCGACCATTGGGTGCACTGGTTTGGAACATGATCGCCGGGCCGCCTGTGCCACGCGCTTCCATATTGATGGCAAAGGCCACATCCTTGGCCCACGGGTCTTTGCGCACAAATGAACTTGCCCCGAGCAGCCCAGCCTCCTCCCCATCGGTGAGCAGGAAGATAACCGGCTTTGTCAGCTTCCTGCCTGCCAAACGCGCGGCAATTTCTAGGGTCGCGGCCACGCCTGCACCATCATCGCTGGCTCCTGGGCCTGCTGGTACAGAATCATAATGGGCTGCAATGAGGGCCGCTCCACCACCAGAAGGGCCCGCCCTGAAGAGGATGTTGCGAACCCGCGCACAGCTCATGCCGCCAAAACGTTTAGACCCCCGACAAGCAAAGTCATCCCTCACTTCCGGCGTATAACCCAAGGTCTTGATCTCGCTTAAGATGCGCTCGCGAACCAGATCATTGGCTGGGGAATCGACCGGATGGGGTCGCTCGTCGCCAAGGATGCGCGCCAGTCGGCCAATCGCAACCTTTGTATCAAATCCCGTCGCAGACAAGGTTTCCGAGATACTGGGCGGTGCAGTTATCACGCCCTTGAAGCAGAACGCCATGAGCAAGGCCAAGAGGCCTAGGATGAATTGGATCGGCGGACGAGCAAAGCGATGTGTTTGGGTCATGGACACACTCAATCACGAGAGCGTGAGGAAGGTCAAACAACAAAAGAGGACCTAGTTCGACGCTGAGTGCTTGTTAGGAATTCGAATGCGCTTGCCGTAAGTGGCAAAGCCTGCCGAAAGTCATTTTTGGTTGGCAA
Organism: Hyphomonadaceae bacterium; assembly: GCA_040383035.1. Lineage (GTDB taxonomy): Bacteria > Pseudomonadota > Alphaproteobacteria > Caulobacterales > Aquidulcibacteraceae > Aquidulcibacter. Next base: position 32,586 of record JBEIEG010000005.1, read on the forward strand.
AGACATAAAAAAGTTTGATCGTGGTAATACCCAAAGATCGCTCTCGGCACTGACGTTGTTTTGTTCCGCGCCGAACTCTAAACGACTTCACAGATTTTGGATTAATATTCTATAAGTAATCCTACCCAAAAAATCGGACTCTGCGTAGCAGGGATGGAAAATACGCGCATTTTAGGGAACTTCTCCGTGAAAGTTACGATGTTGCCAATGTCACCTGACCGGAGAGCGTTCATGCTTGGAGGCTTTATCAGCCTTTTTGGCAAGCAGGGCCAAGCCCAAAGCCAAAGTGTCCCTCTTGACTGGGTCACCCCAGAAACGGGCGTAATGGGTGTGGAACGCGTTATCTATCCAAGTGCCCGTGTTGGGGCCGATGTTGCTTTCCACGTCGTCAAACCTCCCAATTATGAAGCGGAAAGTGGCCGCCGGTTTCCGACGTTTTATTGGTTACATGGAACCGGCGGGAACCGCGCCTCTTTGCGTCCCATGGCTGCCTATTTCAGCGCTGCTATGGCACGTGGGGACTTGCCACCGTGCTTAGTGGTGATGCCCAATGGACAAGCCGACAGCCTGTGGTGCGACTCTTTGGACGGATCAGCCCCCGTTGAAACAATTCTCATGCAAGAGATCTTGCCGTTGGTGGATACCAAATTCCGGACGCTAGCCGATCGTCGTCATCGACTCCTAGAAGGATTTAGCATGGGAGGGTTTGGTGCCGGCAGGCTGGGCATGCGGTATCACGACCAATTTGGCGCGATCTCGATGTTGGCTTCTGGGCCGCTACAAGCAACGCTAACCCGTGATGATGGACCAGCCCTAAATGCGGATTTGCGGGCCTTGTTGCTGCAGCGCTTGTTTGGTGGTGATCAGGCGCGCTTTCTCCGCGAGAGTCCTCGCGGTATGGCCTTGATCTATGGCGATGCCGTGCGTGCCGGAACCAAGATGCGGATTGCGATTGGCGGTGACGACTTCACGCGTTCGGCTAACGAGGATTTCTCTAGCTATCTTGTAACTCTCAATATCCCCCATGAGTTCACAATTGTGCCAAGCGTAGGCCACGATGCACGCAAGTTGATCGACCAACTAGGCTTTGCCTTCCACCGAGATTTCTTTGGTGCTGCCTGATTGATCAGCAACGCGTGGTCACAAATGTCACAAGCGGCAGTTGTGTGCCAGACTTAGCTGACGGCAGAATATGGCCATACGCCGGGGGCGTTTAACCTAAGACCTATGCGCCATTTGGGTTGCAAGGGCTTGTCCCGGGCAGCAACATCGTTTTGGATGCATGTCGCATATTAAACAAGAAAGTTGGGGGCGACGATGGGCCGATTCCTAGCGTATTTAACTCGTGCTCACCCGGCAATTTTTATTGCCTATGGCGGCATCGTTGCCTTTTGCGCTTATTTTTCAATGTATGCCTTCCGCAAGCCCTTCTCAGCGGCGACCTATGAAGATGTGGCTGGCTGGACCTTTGTGCTGGATTACAAGATCGCCTTGGTGATCGCCCAAGTGCTTGGCTATGCTTTGTCAAAATTTATCGGCATCAAAGTGATTGCTGAATTGGATGGCTCCAAGCGGGGATGGGCCATCTTGGCTCTGATTGGCTTGTCGTGGCTGGCGCTTGTTTTGTTTGCAATCGTACCAGCTCCTTGGAACGTCGCAGCCTTATTTCTCAACGGCTTACCGCTGGGCCTGATTTGGGGCTTGGTATTCAGCTTTCTGGAGGGGAGGCGAACAACCGAAGCACTCGGTGCCATACTCTGCGCCAGTTTCATCGTCTCGTCCGGGATTGTTAAGTCGGTAGGCAGTCTTTTGATGAGCCAATTGGCCGTCAGCCCGTTCTGGATGCCAGCCGCGGCAGGGGCCCTATTCTTTCCCTTATTGTTTCTGGCGGTGTGGGGTCTATCGCTTCTGCCGCCGCCCTCGGAGGAAGACCAAGCCCAGCGCGTTCGCCGTGCGCCAATGCAGCCAAAAGAGCGCAATGGTTTTATGCTGGCCTTTGCGCCTGGCCTCATCCTCTTAGTGGCGGCTTATGTCTTCCTGACGGCGTTCCGAGATTTCCGGGACAATTTCGCCGCCGAGATCTGGCGCGACCTTGGCCAAACCAATGGCGCGGCCCTCTTCACCTTGTCGGAATTGCCGGTTGCTGTAGTGGCTTTGACCATTCTCGGCTCCTTGATGGTGATCAAAGATAATCGGAGTGCGCTTTTGTTCGTGCATGGCATTCTTGCTGCCGGCTTTGCCTTAATTGGCCTATCGACTTTAGCCTTTCAGGCAGACCTGATTGGCCCAATCACGTGGATGATCTTAGTCGGCGCAGGGCTGTATGCTGCCTACACGCCGTTCAACACCGTTTTGTTTGAGCGATTGGTAGCCGCCAGCGGGCAAGTCGCAACGGCTGGCTTCTTGATCTATGTGGCTGATGCAGCGGGCTATGTCGGCAGCATTGGGCTATTGCTCGCCAAGAACTTCGCCAACATCCAACTAGCTTGGGTGCCTTTCTTCATCCAATCCGCCTA
>JBEIEG010000006.1:0-32671 GCA_040383035.1 Hyphomonadaceae bacterium
CGATGGCCTCAGTCTGTTTTATTGCGATTTTGACCGCACAGCCATTGATGCGAAGCCCATCCCGAAAATGGGCCGCAAGGCAGTGGAATGTAACATGCTGTTTATCGAGGATTTGAAAGTCCCCCATGACGCCCTGATCGGCGAAGAAGGCAAGGGCTTCAAATATATTCTCTCAGGCCTAAACCCTGAACGTGTGTTGTTTGCCGTCGAAGCCATCGGTCTCGGTCGTGCAGCTCTTTCCCGTGCAGCCCAATATGCGAAGGAACGCGTTGTTTTCGGCCGACCCATCGGCATGAACCAAGGCGTGGCCCATCCGCTTGCCAAGTCTTGGTGTGAATTGGAAGCCGCAGAGCTTTTAGCCATGAAGGCCGCCGCACTGTTTGATGCCGGCCTCGACTGCGGTGCAGAAGCCAATGCTGCCAAATATCTGGGTGCTGAGGCTGGCTATCACGCTTGTGAGGCGGCGGTATTAGCCCATGGGGGCATGGGCTATGCCAAGGAATACCAAGTTGAGCGCATGTTCCGCGAATCAATGATTGCCCGCATCGCACCCGTTTCGCGCGAAATGATCCTAAATTTCGTGGCTGAGAAGGTTCTGGGGCTTCCAAAATCCTATTGATTTCTGTGCTTTAGAGTTATGCTAACAGAGTCTTAACCATGTTTGGTTGATCCTACGTCCGTGGAACCGGTCGCCCGAAGTGCGACTGAAGCGCTGTAGGAGACAAGCAAGTGACACCCGAAGCCATTGGCGGCTCACCGGTACGCCAAGCCATTGCCCACGCCTCGCGCACAACGGGCATGAGTTTTCAGTTTCTGTTGTCGACGGCTGTCCGCGAAAGCTCGCTCAACCCTAAAGCTGAAGCCAAAACGTCGAGTGCGACGGGCTTGTTTCAATTCCTCGATGCGACGTGGCTAACAACGGTCAAGCGGCATGGGGCCAAGCATGGCTTGGGCGCTGAAGCCTCTATGATTGAGATGGGTGCCAATGGCCGTCCCAATGTGTCAGACCCCGGGCTTCGTCGCGCGATCTTAGATTTGCGCTTTGATCCTAAGATCTCATCGCTTATGGCAGCTGAGTTTGCCGGTGATAACGCCGACTACTTGCGCGGTCGCACTGGCCAAGAGCCAGAGGCTGGTGATCTCTACGCTGCCCATTTTTTGGGGGCAGGCGGGGCGGCTGAATTGGTCAATGCCGCGCGGGATCGGCCTTGGGCCAGTGCTGCCGATTTGTTTCCAAGTGCGGCGGCGGCTAACCGCCCGATCTTTTACAAAAATGGCGGGGCCGAGCGCACTGTCGCGGAACTGCTAGACAATCTGCGCGCGACCGCCAACCGGCAAGCCCCTGCTGTCAGCCAACATGAATTGGGAGATGAGCCTGCGCATTTGTTCGGTCCAAAAACCTATGCTGCGGGTACGATTGATCGCGCCTTGGCCAGTCGTTTGATGGCGAACCTGTTAGAGAATGACTATTTCGATGGTCAGCCTAATGATTTCATGCGCATGCTGGGCCAAGTCGCAGACGGCGATGACAAGTCCTTGGCTAGCTTGAATCCGACCATGCTCGCCCAACTTTATGGGGCAGGGGATCGGAAGCAGGAAGAGGCGGGCTTAGATGTCATCCAGTCGCTTATGGGGATGAAATCTATCGCTCAAATTCTATCGCCGGATGGGCCAGATAAGCGCTCTGGCGACGACTCGTCCCTCGGCTTTGACCTGAAGGCCCCGATCTAGTTTAATGCTCTATTGGAGCATTAGCTGCCGCGTCGCAGCCCCGTGGCGATCCCAATTCCAATCATCGCCGCGCCAAGGTAACAATAGCCACAGTGTTGACTGGCCATCCAGCTAAGCTCTTGCAGCAGGCCACGTGCGCTGAAGCTTGCCGCATGTTGGCACCAGGCCCCCAGCGATTGGGTTGAACCTGAAAGCCAGGGTCCAATCGCGATCAACAAAGCGCCAACACTTATAAGCGCCAAAGCGATGATGCGGGTTTCGTTTAAAATAGTTGATTTTTCAGCGGCTTGATCGGTTGTCGCTTGAATTGTACGCATGGAACCAAAAGCCTCTTGATGTGTTTGAGAAGGTGCCACCGTACCTGAAAGCCCTCGCGACATCCAGCAAAAACGGGACGCAGACCCTGCGACAAAATAACCCTTTTATTTTTGTGGAAATTGGGCGTATCACGAACATGTGACTGTGGTGCGGATCATCCGCGCCGGCTTCTGGGGGGCCTGTCTAACGATGGAACCAAACCTACTCAAATCGAAAGCGCTGCCTCGCTTCGACATTTTCTTTACGTGTGGCCTCGCATTTTTAGTGGCGCTATGGGCCGTTTTTGCAGTCTCGCGCGCTGAAGATCTCGGCATGGCGGTCCATGGCTGGATATTTTTGGGGGCGGCTATTTTGACCGCGCTTGGCTTTGTCTTCACCGCACATGGCACTGCGCTTCAGAGCGATCAGTCCAGCTACAGCGACGGCGTGATCCGGTTTGGCGTGATTGCCTCAACCTTCTGGGGCATCATTGGCATGTTGGTCGGAGTGGTGATCGCCTCGCAGCTCGCCTTCCCAGAGCTTCTGTCCTTCAAAGACTACGGCTTCTTGAACTTTGGGCGTTTACGGCCCTTGCACACGTCTGCTGTCATCTTTGCATTTGGCGGAAATGTCCTAATCGCCACCAGCTTCTATGTTGTCCAGCGCACCTGCCGGGCCAGACTGTTTGGCGGCATTCTGCCTTGGTTCGTTTTCTGGGGCTATCAGCTCTTCATCGTTCTGGCCGCAACGGGCTATTTGATGGGGGTTACATCCGGTCAGGAATATGCCGAACCGACTTGGCACGTCGATTTGTGGCTGACAGTCGTTTGGGTGGCTTATCTTCTCGTATTCCTTGGCACGCTTTGGAAACGCAAAGAGCCGCACATTTATGTAGCCAACTGGTTCTATCTCGCCTTCATCGTCACGATTGCCATGCTCCATTTGGTGAATAATTTGGCGGTGCCGACTTCACCTTATGCCTCCAGCTCCTATCCTTTGTTTGGCGGTGTCCAAAACGCCCTGACCCAATGGTGGTATGGGCACAATGCCGTGGGCTTCTTTCTTACGGCTGGCTTCTTGGCCATCATGTATTATTTTATTCCGAAGCAAGTAAATCGGCCAGTTTACTCTTATCAATTGTCGATCGTGCACTTCTGGGCTCTGATTTTCATCTACATTTGGGCCGGTCCTCACCATCTGCACTACACCGCTCTTCCTCAGTGGGCGCAGACTTTGGGGATGACTTTCTCCATTATTTTATGGATGCCCAGCTGGGGTGGGATGATCAACGGCCTGATGACCTTGTCTGGTGCCTGGGACAAGTTGCGGACAGACCCTGTGCTTCGGATGTTTGTGGCGTCGCTGGCTTTCTACGGCATGAGCACATTTGAAGGCCCCGTGATGTCGGTGCGGGCAGTGAATTCGCTGTCTCACTACACCGATTGGACCATCGGCCATGTGCATTCTGGTGCACTCGGCTGGGTCGGCTTGGTGTCGTTTGGTGCACTTTATGCCCTGACGCCTTGGCTGTGGAAGCGCGAGCGGCTCTATTCCTTGAAGCTTGTTGAGATGCACTTCTGGCTCTCCACCATTGGGATCTTGTTCTACATCTCCTCCATGTGGGTGTCGGGCATTCAACAGGGTCTCATGTGGCGCTCCTACAACGAGTTTGGTTTCCTGACCTATTCCTTCGTGGAAACCGTCAAAGCTATGCACTTGCCCTATATCGTTCGGGCAATCGGTGGCCTCCTCTATCTCATTGGCACCTGCATCATGGCCTACAATTTGTGGCGGACCATCCAAGGTGCTGTGGCCAAAAAAGAGCCGCTCTCCATCACTAACCCCAACCTTGTCCCCGCTGAGTAGGAGCAACGATCATGCTTTTCAAAAATCACGGCATTATCGAACGCAACTCTATGATCCTTCTGGTTGGGATTCTGCTGGTTGTCTCGATTGGCGGCATCGTTCAGATCGCGCCATTGTTTCGGGTCGAACAAACCATTGAGAAAGTAGATGGGGTTCGCCCCTATACGCCACTGGAACTCGCCGGACGTGGCATTTATGTCCGCGAGGGCTGTTATTCATGCCACAGCCAAATGGTCCGGCCTTTGCGCGATGAAATCGAACGCTATGGTCATTATAGCCTCGCGGCAGAAAGCATGTATGACCATCCCTTCCAATGGGGGTCTAAGCGTACGGGGCCAGACCTCGCCCGGGTTGGTGCCAAATACTCGGATGCTTGGCATGTCCAGCATTTGATCAATCCCCGGTCTGTCGTGCCTGAATCTATCATGCCGCCATACGCTTTCTTGGAAGGTCGCGAAATCGGCATCAAGGACGTGGTCGACAAGCATATCGTCGCTCAAGTCCGGGTCGGTGTGCCCTATACCCAGGCCGATATCGATAATGCCAAGACCGACTTGATGGCCCAGGCTGACCCCAATGCCGATAGCGAAGGCTTGCAAGCCCGCTACGGCGGCAAGGTCAACGTCCGCGACTTCGATGGTGATCCATCCAAAGTGACTGAAATGGATGCTTTGGTGGCTTATCTGCAAGTGTTGGGCACGATGGTGGATTTCAAAACCTATGAGCCCACGAAGGCTGAAAACCTGCGCTGAGGAGGCGTCTATGTCGTACGAACAATTGTCTGCCTTCGCGCAAACCTCGGGCATGATCTACTTCATGGCCATCTTCGCTGCCGTTTGCCTTTATGTCTTCTGGCCCAGTAATCGCGCCAAGTTCGACAAGGCTGCCCGCATGCCACTTGAGAATGAGGATATTGACCATGTCCGATAAAAAACCAAAGGACGACATCACTGGTGTGGAGACAACGGGCCATTCTTGGGATGGAATAACCGAGTTGAACAACCCCCTTCCTAGATGGTGGGTTCTGACCTTCTACGCCTGTATCGCTTGGGCTGTCGTCTATTGGATCGCCATGCCAGCTTGGCCGACACTCTCGGGCCACACAAAGGGCCTCTTGGGGATGTCAGACCGCAAACAAGTGGACCAAGAGGTAGCAAAACTGGTTAGCTCACGTGCGCCTCAGTTCGCGCAACTCCACGCAACACCGATTGAAATGGTAAGCAAGAACAAGGAATTGTTCCAGTTTGCCCAAGAATCTGGTCGCGTCGCGTTTGCTCAAAACTGCTCGACTTGCCATGGCGCTGGTGGCCAAGGCGCAAAGGGTTACCCAAGTTTGGTTGACGATGTTTGGCTGTGGGATGGCTCCATCCAGGGCATTCGTTCAACCTTGCAGACGGGCATACGCAGCGAGCATCCAGAAGCCCGTTTCAGCCAAATGCCTTCCTATGGCCGTGATAAATTGTTGGAACCCCAACAGATTGCCGATGTTACCCAATATGTGTTGACCTTGTCGCGTCAGCCAGCAGATGCCAAAGCCGCCGCCCGCGGTGCACAAGTATTTGCGACCAATTGTGTGGCTTGCCATGGCGCGGAAGGCAAAGGGGATCAAACTCAAGGCGCTCCTAATCTAACAGACCAAGAATGGCTTTATGGCGGTACCGCGCAAGAAATCACCACCCAGCTTAATCTGGGTCGTGGCGGGGTCATGCCCACGATGTCGCAACGCCTTGATCCAGCGACGTTAGACGCTTTGGCTGTTTATGTTCATTCACTCGGCGGTGGCACCTAATCGTGCCATCGACCCTTGAGGTCCAATGAAAGTCATTGATATTCTTGACCGTGCCGGCCCTACCGCTCTTGCGAGTGGTGAGGCCGCGCATGGCGTGGCGCGCTCTGATGCGGTGGCGGTGAATTCCGCTATGCAACGAGAGCTCTATGAAAAGCGCCAACAGATTTATCCTAAGGCCGTACACGGGTTTTGGCGGCGCATTAAATGGCTCATCGTGGGCCTTTTGTTGGGCCTTTATTATGTGGTTCCCTTCCTGCGTTGGGATCGCCCTGGGGCTGCACCAGATCAGTTTCTCCTTGCTGATTTTACGGGCAGGCGCTTTTATTTCGGCCCCATCGAGATTTGGCCACAAGAGCTTTATTACGTTACCGGTCTTCTGATTTTAGCGGCGATTGGGCTATTCTTGGCCTCCGCCCTTTTTGGCCGCGTGTGGTGCGGTTATGCCTGCCCACAGACGGTTTGGACCGACCTTTTCATCGCGGTTGAACATTGGTTTGAAGGCGACCGTAATCAACGTATTCGCCTCGATAAACAGGCTTGGGATTTCAACAAAGCTTGGCGAAAGATTGGTAAACATATTGTTTGGCTGATGATTTCGCTGGCTACAGGGGGCTGGTTCGTTGCCTATTTCCATGATGCGCCTAGCTTGTTTGTGGGCTTCTTCACCTTACAAGCGCCCATGTCTGCCTATGTGTTCGCAGGCCTTCTGACCGCAACCACCTATGTGTTCGCGGGAACTCTGCGCGAGCAAGTCTGCACCTATATGTGCCCTTGGCCGCGTATTCAGGCAGCAATGCTGGATCAAGAAGCGCTCTCGGTCACGTATCGCTATGACCGTGGCGATCCACGTGGGGCTCACAAAAAGAACGATAGCTGGGAGGGACGCGGCGACTGTATTGATTGCCGCCAATGCGTTGCAGCCTGTCCCGCCGGAATTGATATTCGCGACGGGCTACAGATTGAGTGTATCAATTGCGCGCTCTGCATCGATGCGTGTGACGAGATCATGGTGAAGGTTGATCGTCCAAAGGGCCTAATTGCCTATGACACCATCCAAAACATTGAACGTCGTCAGGCTGGTGAACAGTCCGGCTATCGCTTCATTCGTGGGCGTACCTTGTTTTATGCGGTTCTGTTTATCGGCATCGGTGGTCTGATGCTGGCCAGCTTGTTGATGCGCTCAACCTTGGACGTCAATGTTCAGCGCGACCGCGCACCCTTGTTTGTGCCGCTGTCCACCGGCCAAGTGCGCAATGCTTACACGGTTAAAGTCCTCAACAAGGCCAACTATACCCGTAATGTGCGTATACGGATTAACGGCGTAAGGGGTGGTCAATTACAGGCTAATGAACTGCCAGTCGTGGACAATAGTGTCGTGTTGACCGCTGGGCCAGACCGAGTCGCCGAGGTCCGTTTGTTTGTTGTGGCAGATCCTGAACGGCTGAAACATCGTTCCATGCCTGTGATGATCGAAGTGCAATCGCCCGCGGATGGTGAGATCGCTAAATCAAAATCGGTCTTCATTCGTGGAGATCATTTAGAAGAGAGAGACGACGATGACTGATGCAATCGTTCCTGCAAAGCCGTTTCGCCTGACGGGATGGCATGTTTTGGCCATGTTCGGTGCCTTGTTCGGCGTGATGCTGGCGGTCAATATCCTATTCGTCTTTCTGGCATTAAAGACGTTTTCCGGTGAAACGGACCATGCCTATATCAACGGCCTTAAGTTCAACGAGACTTTGGCCGCCAATGCCCGCCAAACAGAGCTTGGCTGGACGATGTCGTTGGGGCTAGAGCGGCCAACTGGCGGTGGAGCAGTCCTTGAAGCAAGCCTAACGGATCGCAACAATCAGCCTTTGCGGGGTGCTCTCTTGCAAGGCACGATTGGACGCACCACAGGCGCGAAAGAAGATCAGAAGCTCACCTTCTCAGAGACGGCACCGGGCGTTTACCGCGCTGTGATCGATCAAGTTCGGCCGGGTCGCTGGAAGTTTAGCGCGTCAGCCAAGCTTGAAGGTGCACCACAATTTTCGACGGAGACAACGCTATCACTACGCTAAATCCCACGACAGAGCCTGCTTTGGGCTGCCCTTCGGGTCTGGAGCCACCGGCAGTAGCGGCTGCAGCGGCAGACCCTCGTGCATTTGTCCAGCAGAACCGTACCAATGGCCTGTCACTTGAATTGCTGGTGCGCGGCGCGCGATGTGCCGGCTGCTTGCGCAAAATTGAAACCGGTGTGGCTGGATTGCCCGGTGTGACTGATGCGCGCCTCAACCTGACCACAGGGCGCTTAAGTGTTTCATGGCAAGATGACCGGATAGACCCGCGCACCATTGTTCAGCGCGTGATTGATCTGGGTTATCAGGCCCAGCCCTTTGACCCAAGTAAAGTCCAAGCCATCATTGATCAGGAAGGCCGTCACCTTCTTATTTGTATGGCGGTTGCAGCCTTTGCCGCCATGAACATCATGATGTTCTCTGTCCCCATCTGGTCGGCCCATTTCAATGGCGAGATGGAAGAGGGCACACGGACCATGTTCCATTGGATTTCGGCCTGTATTGCTCTGCCTACGGCCGCCTATGCCGGTATGCCCTTCTTTAAAAGTGCGTGGAACGCCTTGAAAAAGGGGCGGGCAAATATGGACGTGCCCATTTCGCTGGGCGTTTTACTGGCCTCTGGCCTGTCAGTGGTTGAGACTATACGCGGCGGCGAGCATGCCTATTTTGATGCCGTTGCTATGCTGCTGTTCTTCTTGTTGATTGGTCGCTATCTAGATCACGCGCTTCGACAAAAGGCCCGGCAAGCTGCGCGTGATCTTCTCGCTTTGCAAGCCGTTACCGCCAGCCGACTTGAGCCCGACGGCAGCTCGATCAGTGTCGCAGTGGGCGAGATCCGTCCCGGGGACCAGGTGATCATTCTGCCGGGTGACCGAATTCCAGTGGACGGCACCATCCTTGAAGGCGTCTCGGAAGCCGACTTCTCGTTGCTGACGGGTGAAACAGCCCCAGTGGCATTGGCGCAAGGTCAAGCAGTGCGGGCGGGGGCTTTGAATTTGTCTGGGCGGTTGGTTTTAGGTGCTAGCGCCCGTAGCGAGGACAGCTTTCTGGCTGAGATCGCCCGCCTCGTTGAGATGGGTGAGCAAAGCAAAAGCATTTATATTCGCTGGGCTGATAAGGCTGCAAAGCTCTATGTGCCTGTTGTTCATGCTGCGGCTTTCTTGACAGCCGTGGTGTGGTTGCTTCTAGGGGCGGAACCGCGCGTGGCTATTCTGAATGCCTGCGCTGTTTTGATCATCACCTGTCCCTGCGCGCTGGGCCTTGCTGTCCCCGCCGTGCAAGTGGTGGCATCTGGCCGATTGTTTAAGCGCGGGATTTTGCTGAAGTCGGGTGATGCGCTAGAACGCTTGGCTGAGATCGACTTTATCGCGTTTGACAAGACAGGTGTTCTTACGCTCGGCCAGCCGCAATTGCTGAGCACGGCGTTGGTTACAGAAGCCGCATTAGCTCAAGCCGCACTTCTAGCGCGAGCTTCTCGCCATCCTTTAGCTCGCGCGATTGCCCGGGCTGCAGGACCTGGGCCCGCAATCGAAAACGCCCACGAAGTGCCAGGTTGTGGCGTTGAGGCCCACATCGACGGAATGCGGGCGCGCTTGGGCCGCGCATCTTGGGTGGGAGTGGCGGACGCCCAGTCTGAAGAGACGGAACTGTATTTCGCCATTCAAGGCCAAGCTCCTGTGCGCTTTTGCTTTGAGGACACCTTACGGCCCGACACCGTGCAAACCATTCAAGCCTTAAAAGCGCGTAGGTTTCAGCCAATCATTCTATCTGGAGATCGAAAGGGAGCTGTTGCACGTGCTGCTCAAGCCGCTGGGATTGAAACCTATCTGGGTGAGCTGACGCCGTTTGAGAAAGCTGCCCATCTAGATGGTCTGAAAGCACTAGGTCACCGTGTATTGATGGTCGGCGATGGACTAAATGATGCGCCCGCCTTGGCTAAGGCCTTTGTCTCGATCGCGCCAGGAACGGCGGCCGATGCCAGCCAGTCCGCCGCAGACCTTGTGTTTCAAGGCGATCAACTGGGGTCGGTCTTAGAGGCGATTGACGTTGCCCGCACAGCGAAGAAGCGCGTCATGGAGAACTTCTGGTTCGCAGCTCTTTACAACTTCATTGCTGCACCCATCGCCATGCTGGGCCTTGTTACCCCATTTATCGCGGCCATCGCGATGTCCTCCTCATCAATCATCGTGACCTTGAATGCGCTTCGCCTCGCATCAGTTCGTAACAACGGAGGCTAATGTTATGGATGGTATGATGTTTTTGATCCCAATCGCGTTGTTCATGGGCTTCATTGGCCTCCTCGCGTTTTTATGGAACCTCAACAACAGGCAATATGACGACCCCAAGGGTGCTGCGATGCGCATCCTAAACGATGATGATTTTCCCTTACCTTAGAACCCAGCATTGGAGGCAGATATGGGCCCGTTTGAGATCACATTAGGGGAAAATGAGCGGGTTCAAATAGCCCGTGTCATGCCCGATGCACATTGGCTTTGGCTTGCCAATGGTTGGGCCGATTTTAAGGCGACGTGGCGCTACAGCATGCTGATTGGCCTTGTCCCCGTCGTGGTAGCTTGGGTTATGGTGCTGGTATTGTGGAAGGCCAATATGCTGGGGTTCTTACCTGCTGTTTGCGGCGGCTTTGCCTTGGTAGGCCCGATTTTAGCAATCAGCTGTTATGAGATTTCCAGACTGCGGGCGCGGGGCGAGCCGATAAAACTGCGGGCCATTTTAAACCCGCGCATCGTCTCCCCCGGCCAAGTTGCGATTATCGCTTTTGTCTTGATGCTGATTTTGATGGTCTGGGCCCGCCTCGCAAGCTTCCTCTATGCCTTCGCTTCCAGCGCCCGACCGCCAGCCATGCAAGTGGACTTCATTAATTTCGCTTTGCAGACGCCCGAAGGCCTGATCATGGTGACAATTGGTACCATAGTGGGGGCAGTTCTTGCCACGATTGGCTATGTGGTCTCGGTCGTCTCCATTCCGCTCGCAGCAAATCGCTCTGTAGACGCCATGACCGCCATGCTGGTTTCTGTCATCGCGGTTTCCCGCAACAAAGGCGCAATGGCGTCTTTTGCCTTTAACATCGCTATGTTGGTAGGCTTGTCGCTAGCCACAGGCTTTGTCGGGTTGATCCTTGTGTTTCCTTGGCTCGGACATGCAACTTACCATTGCTACAGAGCGCTAACCGAAGAGACTGTCACTCGGCCGTCCGAAGGTTGATCTGGGCTGTTTCTATCGCGAGGCTATCAGCGCCTCAACGACAGATGGGTCGGCCAAAGTTGACGTATCGCCCAAGCTGGACACGTCGCCTTCTGCAATCTTGCGAAGGATCCGTCGCATGATCTTTCCGCTACGCGTCTTGGGCAGGCCGGGCGCAAAATGGATCACATCGGGAGTTGCAATGGGACCAATTTCCTTGCGCACCCATTGGATCAAGGCTTTGCGTATTTCGTCGCTTTCGGACACATTGGCATTCAGGGTCACATAGGCGTAAATGCCTTGCCCCTTAATGTCATGCGGAAAGCCGACAACAGCCGCTTCTGCGACATTGGCATGTGCCACCAGCGCGCTCTCCACTTCCGCCGTGCCCATGCGGTGCCCTGAGACATTGATCACGTCATCCACACGACCTGTGATCCAATGATACCCATCTTCATCCCGGCGACAGCCATCACCGGTGAAATAATAGCCGGGATAGGCTGAAAAATAAGTCTGGAAGAAACGGTCGTGATCACCCCACACGGTCCGCATTTGTCCAGGCCAGCTGTCCGTGATGCAGAGGTTGCCGTCTGTTGCCCCTTCGAGGATTTTGCCTTCGCTGTCGAGAAGGACCGTCTTCACGCCAAACATAGGTAAAGTGGCTGAGCCCGGCTTTAGAGCAATCGCGCCGGGGAGCGGCGTAATCATCGCGCCGCCGGTTTCTGTTTGCCACCAAGTATCCACGATTGGGCAGCGGCCTTCGCCCACCACGTGATAATACCATTCCCAAGCCTCTGGATTGATCGGCTCACCCACGCTGCCCAATAGACGCAGGGATTTACGAGACGTTGCGGTGACATAGCTATCACCCTCGCGCATGAGTGAGCGCAGCGCCGTAGGGGCTCCATAAAAGATATTGACCTCATATTTGTCGACGATATTCCAGAAGCGGCTGAAGTCTGGGTAATTGGGGACGCCCTCAAACATCAAAGTCGTCGCGCCATTGGCCAGCGGCCCATAGACCACATAGGAATGGCCCGTGACCCAGCCGATATCGGCAGCGCACCAAAATACTTCACCGTCTTGATAATTGAAGACGTAGGAAAAGGTCATAGCGACCCAAACCAAATAGCCACCAGTTGTATGCAATACGCCTTTCGGCTTACCCGTGCTGCCGGAGGTGTACAGGATGAACAACGGGTCTTCAGCGCTCATGGGCTCTGGCACGCAAGCATCAGATACCCCGGCGATCGCCTCATGATACCAATGATCGCGTCCGCCCTGCATGGTGATCTCATTGCCGACATGGCGGATCACCAGAACATGTTTAACCGAGGTGCAGTTCGCGAGGGCGGCGTCGACATTTGCTTTTAGCGGAACCGTCTTTCCGCCCCGCATGCCCGCGTCTGCCGTGATCACAATGCTGGAATCGCAGTCTTGGATTCGACCTGCCAGCGCCTCTGGTGAGAATCCACCAAAGACGATGGTGTGTATAGCGCCAAGCCGGGTACAGGCCAGCATAGCCATCGCGGCTTCTGGAATCATGGGCAGGTAAAGAGTAATCCGGTCGCCTTTTTTGACACCCAAATCCTTCAACACATTGGCAAAACGGCAGACATCGCGGTGCAATTCGCGATAGGTGATCTTGCGCGATTGCGTGGGCTCATCGCCCTCCCAAATAATGGCGACCTGGTCGGCCCGGTCCTTTAGATGGCGATCCAAACAGTTTTCGGAGACATTGAGGACGCCATCCTCAAACCATTTGATGCCAAAGTCGGCTTCATGAAAGCTTGTATTTTTCACCTTGGTGAAGGGCTTCATCCAAGTCAGCCGCTGCGCTTCTCTCCCCCAGAATTCATCGGGATCATTGATCGAGGCAGCATAGGCCTCGCGATAGCCTTGTTCAGTTATGCGTGCTTTTTTGGCCCACTCCGCTGGAACTGGATAAAGAGCTACCATGATCGTCTCCCTCGTCAGCCCAAGTTACTGGGCGCTGTTTCGTGCTTGTTTTAACTCTTTAATCGTCCGCGGGCCCCAAGAGCAACGCCTGCTCGATTTAGCTTAGGCAGAGCGGGTAAGCACTCGCGCAAGTTTAGATTTAGAGCGTGTTCTTATCGGTGCTAGAGCGAAAGTCTAGCTATCGCATTTAGCGAAGACCCAAGAGGTTAGGCTCAAGCGCCCGTTTTGTGATCGTTGCAGCCTGTCAAAGCAACCATCGAAGGAAACCCAAATGGTCAAACGGCGTTACCCCTGGCTATTCAGCATCACACCGTTTCTCGGCGTTTGACCTGTGCGGCTTATGCCTACGTAACCAAGGCTGGAAGGCCCGAACCGCAGCACTCGAGTGCCATTGGGTGTTCTTGGCGGGCAGTCTATACCGCTGACGCACTCGACAGGCACGTGTTCTTGGCGAAGTATACCCGCCAACCAAGAAACGAGGGGAGCCACAGGGACATGGCGGACATAAAGCCAATACCAAATTCCGCCGAGGGCGACGCGGGCACTCCCGCAAAGGGGCAAAATGAGAAACTGGTGATTGCAGCATCCTCGCTGGGCACAGTCTTCGAGTGGTATGACTTTTTCCTATACGGGCTTCTCGCCACCTATATTTCCGCGCAGTTTTTCTCAGGCGTGAATGAAACCACAGGCTTTATCTTCGCACTTGGGGCTTTTGCAGCAGGCTTTGCTGTTCGTCCATTCGGCGCGCTGGTATTTGGTCGTATCGGCGACATGGTTGGTCGAAAGAACACGTTTTTGGTGACAATGGGCCTGATGGGGCTAGCCACGTTTGGTGTGGGGCTGTTGCCTTCTTACGCCACCATTGGCGTCGCGGCACCAATTATCTTGATTGGCCTAAGACTGTTGCAAGGTCTGGCCATGGGCGGGGAATATGGTGGTGCTGCCACCTATGTCGCGGAACATGCACCAGAGGGCAAGCGCGGCCTCTATACTAGCTGGATTCAGACCACCGCGACATTGGGCCTGTTTGCTGCCCTCTTGATCGTGATTGGTACCCGCACGCTTCTCGGCGAAGAGGTGTTCAAGGCGTGGGGATGGCGGGTGCCCTTCCTTGTGTCGATTATCTTGCTGGCAGTTTCTCTGTGGATCCGCATGCAGCTCAACGAGAGCCCCGTCTATCAAAAAATGAAGGACGAAGGAACAACATCAAAGGCCCCCTTGACCGAAGCTTTTGCGAAATGGGGCAATTTGAAGTGGGTCATTATCGTTCTGTTCGGGGCCGTCGCAGGGCAAGCTGTCGTTTGGTACACGGGCCAATTCTATGCCTTATTCTTCTTGGAGAAGATGTTGAAAGTGGATGGGGCAAGTACGAACATCCTGATCGCCATTGCCCTGATTATTGGGACCCCAGGCTTTGTCTTTTTCGGCTGGTTGTCAGACAAGATTGGCCGCAAGCCCATCATCTTGGTTGGTTGTGCCTTGGCAGCCCTGACCTACTTCCCAACGTTCCACGCCTTGACCAAAGCCGCCAACCCAGCTTTGGCCCAAGCACAAGTCAGTGCGCCGATATCGGTAGTCGTCAATGACGCCGATTGTTCGGTTCAGTTTGACCCTGTCGGAAGGAATAAGTTCGACGCCAAGAGCTGCGATATTGCCAAATCCTTTTTAGCAAAAAGTGGGGTTAGCTATTCCAAAGTCGACGCACCTGCGGGCACCGTGGCTTCGATCAAAATTGGCACTGAAACCTTGGTCGCACCTGATCCGAACCTCATAACAGGGGCAGACAAGAAGGCAGCTATTACAACCTATCAAGACAGCGTGAAAGCCGCTTTGGCCAAGGCTGGCTATCCCTCCAAAGCCGATCCGGCCACAATGAATAAGCCAATGGTAGTCGCCATTTTGGTTTATCTGGTACTCTTAGTCACCGCTGTTTACGGGCCAATCGCCGCCTTGTTGGTTGAGATTTTCCCGAGCCGAATTCGCTATACCTCGATGTCCTTGCCCTATCATATCGGCAATGGCTGGTTTGGCGGCTTTTTGCCAACCACGGCGTTTGCCATGGTCGCTGCGACGGGGGACATTTATTATGGCCTTTGGTACCCAGTCTTAATCGCAGGTCTGTCGGCTGTAGTTGGCTTGTTCTTCCTGCCAGAGACGTTCAAGCGGCGCTTGGACGAGTAGAAATCCATACCTCTTCTGACAGAGAAGACCGGCCACAGCGCGTGGCCGGTCTTTTCAGTTTGGTGGCATTGTTAGGCTGGGGCTTCAAATGACCTAAGGGCCGCTTCGGCAATCTCTGTGCCCCATTCCTGAAGGAAATGACCGCCATCTGGAATGATGAGTGGGGCAGGGCAGCCTTTAATCAATTGCTGCATGTCATTCATAATGTCGAGCCCGAAGACCGGGTCAGCCGCGCCCCAGGCCATAAAGCTCTGGCCTTGCCACTGTTCGGCCCAAAACGTCCGCGCGGCCAAAGACACGTCAACACCAGCCATGTCTGGGTCGGTCATGACGCGCTTGGGAAAAGCGCGCACACCGGCTTTATAGCGCGCATCGGGGAAAGGCGCGTCATAGGCCGCCGCTTCTTCAGCACTCAAATGTGGGGTCGAACGTTGCATTAAGGTACCCACTGGCAAATCAGGTCGGGAAGCCGAATAAGCGCGCCAAGCCATAAATCCATCGCTGGGCGGGTGGCCCGTTGCTAAAGTCGTGTTCATGATGATGAGACGGGTGATCCGCTCTTCCACACCTGGCGCGATAGGCAAGGTCAAGCCAAGCAGCCCACCCCAATCTTGCACAACCAAAGTGATCTTGCGCAGTTCAAGCCGCTCTATGAGGGCAATCAGAAAGTTGCGTTGGAAATCAAAGCCATAGATTTCTTCGTCTTCGGGCTTATCCGATCGTCCAAAGCCCAAGAGGTCCGGCGCAACGACACGACCACCCGAAGCCACAAATACGGGGATCATTTTTCGGTAAAGATAACTCCATGTCGGCTGACCGTGGAGACATAGGAAGACCTCATCTGCATCTACAGGACCCTCATCGATATAAGCCGCGCGGAGGCCTTCATAGCCAGCAAGGTCACTGATGTAGTGCGGCTTAAAGGCAAAGTCGGCCAAGTTCTCAAAGCGGTCTTCTGGGGTTCTGAGCGCGTCCATTGATTGTCCTGTCTCAAGTTTAAGGCCGAAAAGCTTGTTAGCGTTTCAGGGCCCCGCTTTGGGTGATGCCAACCAGATACATAGCTGCAAGGGCCGTATTTGGGATAATGTTTAGCGCAAAGCCTGTGGCAATTGAGCAGATACCATCAATGACATACCAACTGATCAAGCCGGCGGTAATTGCGTCCCAAAGGGCTCGACCCTGTGTGCCGAGGGTGAATGCGACGCGCATCACGCCATAAATCATAATTGCCCAGCCTATCGTGATCGCGCCCATCAGGCCTAAGCTAAATCGCAAGGCTGCGTCAAAGCTTACTTCGGTCCCTCCAGATAAAAAGGTCATTAGCAAAGCTACCGGGCCGCTAGTTGGCGCAAAAGCTCCTGCACTTAGGACCGCGCCGAACAACACGAGCGATGCGCAAAATGCGCCAAAATAAGCGCGCCAAAAAGCAGACATGCGAAACCTCCCCAAAAAGTTGGACGACAGGGTGATGCCATTCCTGCTAGCTGGCAATTACCTTTCACGTCATTGAACTGGTGTTAGGGTCATGCCAGTTTCTATTCATAGGCAGGAGATATGCCATGACAATCACGGTTCAAACCCGGCAGGCAGAAGCCGATGGCAACTTTGCCAAGCTCCTAAGGGACTGGCGTCAAAAGCGGCGTTTATCGCAATTAGATCTGGCGCTTATGTCTGGTGTCTCTCAACGCCATGTCAGTTTCCTCGAGTCGCGCCGCGCTAACCCGAGTCGCAATATGATCCTGCAATTGAGCGAGACTTTGGAAGTCCCGTTGCGTGACCGTAATGCCTGGCTGACAGCAGCAGGCTTTGCACCCATCTTTAAAACCCGCGAATTGGATGATCCCCAAATGGGGCAGGTTATGGCCGCTATTCGTATGATGCTGGCCGCACATGAGCCCTTTCCCGCAATTGCGTTGGATCGGGCTTGGAATGTCCGATTATCCAATCAATCGTTCGATCAGTTAGGTTCGATGCTGGGTGATGACATTTGGACACGGGTTGGCGGGGAAGGGCGCAATCTGTTGCGTTTGTTCTTTCATCCAGATGGCATTCGCCCCTTTGTTACCAATTGGGGGGCTGTTGGGCCCTTGATGTGGCAACGCGCACAGCGCGAGGCAGAGGTGCTGGCCGGGGCTGATATGAAAACGGTACTAGAGGAACTTGCTCCGTATCAAGACGCCCATATTTTGTGGTCGGCCGCAGAAGCCTCACTCGTACCGGTTATCCCGTTCAACATGGATATCCACGGCCTCAAGGTTTCGATGTTTGCTGTTGTGGCAACTTTTGGCACCGCTCAGGACATTACGGCCGATGAGCTGCGCCTAGAAACTTTGTTCCCTGCTGACCCCGAAACCGAGGCTATGTTCCGCACCGCGGCGCAAGCTCGCTCGCAATAACCCGCGACGTAATTGCGCGTAGGCGAGATCAGAGTGAAGCTGAAGCTCGCACCGATAAGGAGTAATTTATGTCCGATACGAGCACCCAACCGATTGAAATCGTCCGCCGCTTTTTGAAAGCCATGGAGCCCTTGGACTATGACACCGCCTTGGCTCTTGTCTCTCCGACTTGCGTTTACATCAATCCTCCACCAATTGGGGAGGTAACTGGTCCCGAGGGCATTCGGGCGGTGTTGGGACCCTTCTTTTCGCCAACACTTGAAAATGAGTTCAGAATCCTCCGGGAATCTGCCTCTGACGGCAAAGTGTTCATGGAGCGGCTCGACCGCCATCGCCTCAATGATAAATGGGTAGAATTGCCCGTAACCGGTGTATTTGAGGTCAAGCATGGCCTTATTACCTATTGGCGCGATTATTTCGACGCCGCGACGATTCTTGCACAATGGCCGACCGGATAAGCAGACGTGAGCCCTTGATGGTTGCCTGTCCGTGAACAGGCAACCGCAGGAAATTAGAGTTTCTCTGAGACCGTGGCGTTCGCAAAAAGACCTTCGATTTCCTCAGCGCTAAAGCCTGCTTCGGCCAGCACAGCACGGGCATCCTTACCGGGTGTGGGTACGGACCGTTTGGTTGCCTCAGGAATACCAGGGAAACGGATGGGGCCAGAGGGCGAGGCTTTAGACCCGCCTTGTCCATCGTCAATCTGGGTCATGCCACCAGCGGCCAAAAACTGCGGGTCGGCAACGGTTTCGGCGGGGCTTTGTACCGGCGCCCAAACGAGATCATGGGCGTCTAAGCGGCTGGCAATATCGGCAAAGTCGCGCGCCGCAAAGACTTCATCCATCAATGCCACCAGCGTTGGTCCATTCTCACGCCGTGCTTTTGAGGTGGCAAAGCGGGGATCGTGCTGCAGGGCTTCAAGGCTCAAGGCTTGGCAGAAGCCCGGCCAATCGGCTGTTCCTTGCCGGGGCAGGAGGGTCAGCCAGCGACCATCGCGGCACTGAAAGAAGTTAGCCAAAGGATTGACTGCATCAAACCGGGGCCGGGTTGAGGCCAACCTACCAAAGCGCATCTGGATCGACATGTCTGACCCCAAAGTATAGGTGCCAGCTCGCAAAAGCGATGCATCAACGTGCTGCCCCTTGCCCGTGCTTTGGCGGCCATGCACCGCTGCCAAGATACCCGCAACGGTTGAGAGAGAGCAGATATGATCACCGACACCGGTGCGAATAGGAAAGGGCTCCACCCCTTTTGGTGCCGTTAGTCGGGCCCAGCCAGAGCGCGACCAGAAAGCAGCCACATCAAAGCCAGCGCGGTCCACATCTGGGCCTTCAAGGCCGTAACCGGTGACATTGGCATAGATCAGGCGGGGGTTCACGGCAGACAGTGCGGCATAATCAAGGCCCGCGCGGGTGAGACCGCCGGGGCGCACATTGGTGATAAAGACATCGGCTTCTTGGACTAGTTTCCGAACCAACTCACGGCCCTCGTCCTGTGCGGTATCAATGATGATTGAACGCTTGCCACGATTATCGAGGTCAAAAACAGGATTTTCAGCTATATCAGAGCCAATCGTATCGAAGAACCGGCGGATGGGATCACCACCTGGCGGCTCAATCTTGATCACGTCTGCCCCCCAATCTGCCATCAAGCCACCTGCGCCCGGTGCTGCGATGTAAGTAGCATATTCGATGACCTTGAGACCCTTGAGCAGCATAATGTGTTCCCCCGAAGATTTTGATTTTTATACGCGACGTGCATCACAACAGCCGAAGTGTTTACCTGTGTAAAGACGCCATTAACCCTAACAGAGCACCTTAGCTGTGTTGCGAATCACTGCAAATGTGGTTCTGGGAGCAATGTGTCATGAGCGTTTCAACGCTACGCGTAAATCTGAGTGAAGCAGACATTCGCGCCTTAATCAAAGGCGATACCGATGAAGACCGCGCTTTGGCGTGCTATCGGCTGTGTCGACGCATCGATACGGTGACGCTGACGGATGAAGAACGCGCTTATGCAGAGCAAATTCTGCAGATTGTCGTCAATGGTGCTGCAGAGCGTGTGCGCCGGGCATTGGCCGTGACCTTGAAGGCGTCACCCAATTTACCTCCTGAAATTGCGTCAAAATTAGCGCGCGATGTTGAATCGATTGCCTTGCCACTGTTGGAAAGTTCACCCGTACTCAGTGATGAGGATTTGGTCGAGATCCTTGAGTCTGCCGAGCCTGCTCGCCAGTACGCTATTGCCCGTCGAGAAAGCTTGTCGGAGAGTGTGACGACGGCTCTGTGCACCTATGGCGTTGATGGGGCTATTATTGAAGCGCTCCATAATGACGGGGCTGAATTTAATGAAGTGGGCATGACGCGGGCTTTGGATCGATTCCCGACTGTGCACGCATTGAAAGTAGCTATGATTGAACGGCCAATTCTGCCCATCTTGGTCTCTGAAAAATTGGCGGCTCGTCTGACGGGTGAGTTATTTGATCGCTTGGTCGAAAAGCATGCCGTGCCGCCACAGATGGCAATTGACTTGGCTACGAAAACGCGGGAGCGCGCCGGGGTTGATTTGATCGCGCAGGCTGGCCTCCAAGCGGATATGAAACGCTACATCCAACAATTGAACCTCAATGGTCGCTTGACGCCCAGCTTTGTCTTACGTGCACTGTGCCAAGGAGAGGTGCGGTTGGTCGAGTATGCCTTCGCTGAACTGGCGGGGATTCCCCATAACAAAGCTTGGCTGTTGGTTCATGACGGTGGCACCATGGGGCTGCGCGCCATTTTTGAACGGGCGAGCATGCCTCCAAGTCTCTATCCCGCCTTCCGGGCTGCTATCGAGGTCCTGCATGAGACGGAGTTTGACGGTACGGCTGATGACCGCACCCGCTTCCGTAAGCGCATGATTGAGCGTGTGCTCACGCGCTTCCAGTCGATTCCTGACGAGGACTTGAATTACCTCCTCGAAAAGCTCGACTATGTTCGCGAGGAGGCGGAAGAGAAGCGCCTTGCCGTTGGCTAGATGTCTAAGTGCCCCGAAAGAGGGCTTTAGGATGTGCTTGCGCCTTAAGTTAGTGCTTTGGCTTTAAGCAGCTTCAGAGCCTAGTTGACCGGGCTCCTTCAACTCCTCGAGGCTGAAAAACTGGAGCGGCCTATGTGGCGGTTTTGGTGACTGTTCAACCTGCTCTTGAACAGGCTCCAAATCTATCTCTAGAGGTGATGTCTCGGCTTCAGACCCCGGCTCTGAGCCTTCGTCGGCTTCCAGTCCGGACGGTTGCTCGGACAGCATTTGCGAGGCTGACCGAAAGCTCAAGGGCAGGGAAACAAAGTGTCCTTGAAGCCGCGTGAAACCAATCTGATAACATTGGCGAATGGCCTTGGAAGACTCTGCCCCTACCGCAACAACCGGCATGCCAGCATTTTGGGCGGCTTGAATTCGGCGCATGAAAGCACTGGCACCGACCGAATGAAGCCGACTTGCCACTGTTAGCATCGTAGAGCCACCACACTTGAGCTGGCAGAAGAGGGAGCGCGCCCGTTTATCTAGGGCAAGGCTTGGTGGTCCCTTAGCATCAAGGGCAATCTTGAAGCCGAATCCTGCCAGAATTTCCAAACAAGCAAGGCCCTGACTGCCGGTGCAGGTCAATTCCTCTTCGTCGATTTCGAGTACGATCCACTCTGCTTTGGCACCTTCACTTGCCACGCAATCCACCAGGTCACGCGCAAATCTTGGGTCCATAACGTCCGTTATCGAGACGTTAATGGCCACATCGATGCCATAGCCATGATTGCGCCACGTATAAATCGCACGCGCAGCTTGGGCGGCTAATGTCCGGCTCATGACGCCAATAAGGCCTTCTTTTGCAGCAAGACCAAAAAACAGGCCAGGCGACAAAATGCCCAGCTTTGGATGGTGCCAACGGGCGACACCTTCAAAGGCAACAATCTTCTTGGTGGATAACTCGATTTGCGGCTGAAACGCCAATTGGATTTCGCCGGCTGCAAGGCTTTGGAGCAATTCAATGCGTGCTAAGGAAACCACCTGCGTTACCATCGGCTCGATCTTTGCTCCTGTGCCCACATATTGAAAAAGTATCTGCTAGCATGGAGGGCTTAAGCGGCGGTCAGGTCACTCGGGACAATTTTATTCGTATTGCCCAACAAAAAACCCGACCATATGGACGGGTTCAATGACATTGGAAAGATTAGGGCCGACTATTGGCTGGCGGCGTAGCGATTCACTTGTGTCTGCAACTCGATCAAGAGTGCTTTGCCGATTGGGTGGTCGCTGTCTTTGATGCTTTGTTTTACGGCAGCAATGATCGCGCCAACATGGGCGTCTAGAATCTTACGAGGTGCCTGCGCACGGCCTTCTGGACTATCAATCAACTTGCACAAAGACGCTGCAAATTGAGAAACAATTGGATAGCCGTAAGTAGTACCTAAACCTTTAAGGTCGTGGGCGCGACGGTAGAACTCTTCGAGTTCATGTTCGCCAGAATCCGGCTTATTTACGATAGCATAAGCTGCCTCAAGTTTAGCGAGCTCATCATTGAGCCAACCGCCAAATTGGTCGGACATAGATGCAAGAGCGGCTTCGGCCCGCGCAATCGCTGCAGCGTCAAACCCGCCAAGACGATTGCCTAGTTTCGCTTTTAAACGATTAGGCGGCGAGATAAATTCAACTTGGTCGTCTTGGCTTGCCATCTTAAACTCCACTAACTCACAATATTTATCAAGTTGCATTTAATAGATTATGAAAGGCCAAGATTTGGGCTGCTGATTTCAGGCAAGTGCTGTTGGATAGTTGGCGTTGATTGAACAAACAGATTGAATCACTGCGCAAATTGTTCCGCTAGCATGCGTTCATCAAGGGAGCGGTCTGGGTCAAACAACATCACCATGCTGCGTGAACGATCTTCCCGGATATTGACGCTGGCGACATTGCGGATTTCTTGACTGTCGGCAGATGCCGCAACTGGACGTAAATCAGCGTCGAGAACTTCGAACCTTACGTGCGATTCTCGCCTCAGCAATGCACCTCGCCACCGGCGCGGACGAAAGACACTAATGGGTGTCAATGCTAACAAACCACATCCTAAAGGCAAAATGGGGCCGTGTGCGGAGAGATTGTAAGCGGTACTGCCAGCTGGTGTTGCTACCAAGACCCCGTCACAAATGATCTCATTAAGGCGCTCTGCTTCATCAACCACAATCCGCAGCCTGGCGGTCTGATGGGTTTGGCGTAACAGCGACACTTCGTTGATGGCAACATGGTCGTGAATCTGGCCATCCACTTGAACGGTGGACATTCGCAAAGGATGGATAACGGAGGCTTTGGCGGCCGCGATCCGATCGGGAAGATCGCCCTCGCGATAATCATTCATCAAAAAACCAATTGTGCCTTGGTTAAGGCCGAAAACAGGGATCCCGTCATCCATGTGACGCCTCAGGGTTTCCAGCATCAATCCATCGCCCCCAAGGGCCACAATGACATCCGCATCGCTTTCTTTGACCGAGCCATAAAGATGACGCATGCGCAGCATAGCTTCGCGCGCTTCGGGACGAGCGCTGGCAACAAAAGCAATGCGTTCAAGGCGTCTGCGTGAAGGCGTCATGGACTCTATCCAACCAAAGTCTAACCAGTCTTCTAGAATGAGAAGACGGTACCTTCTAACCTCTATTAGTTGGCCATGCCTTTTGCAAAGGCAGTGCGCGCTGCACCGGGGGAACAGCGCATCCAGACAAGCGCAACCGTGCGATCGTCACCGATGGTCCAAGGAATCGAACGCACTTCCAAAGTCTCGTAAATGGTTCGAACGATCGAGGAATCAAAGTTAGCGGCCCGCGCAGCAAGCGCGATGCTTTCGGTTTCGGCACTCGCCAGCTTTCGACTTACGCCAGCAACTGGCAACTCCAAAATACGGGCAATGCCGCGTACAAAATGCTCGCGCTCTCCGCGCATCAAAGCTGCAACCAAGAAACCAGGGGTTGGCTTTACATTGAGATTATGTGCTGTTCTGCGCACAGTCTCGATAACACGCTCTGGCATCGGATGGTGGAAGGCACTTTTCGTCGCTTTCGCAGCGACTTCCGCTGTGGAATCTCCAACAACACTTACCAAACGGCTGGCAATACGCGGGGGTACGCGGGCTGTGATGAGATCGCGGGCTTCCGCGCCGGCTATGGCGAAGGCAGCAGCAACCAAGCTTGGCGGTAAGTCGTGGCGAGTAATGAGGGAATTGAGCGTGTCTGGTGTCTCAGACAGCACGTTCATAGCGTGCTCAAAATCGTGGGCGGCAATCCGGGCCGTTACATTTGCTGCCAAGTTGCTGAGGATATTCTTGTCTTCGGTCTCAATGAGACTTTGAGAAACTAATTCGCCAATGCACGAGCGCTCCGCAATTGTCATGCGATGCTCAAACCCGCACTCCCTAACAACCTCCACCAAGATATCGTCATTGAGGATCGGGCAGAAAGCCAGTATCGGTTGCGCGATATCGAATGAATCTAACGCCAGTTCTCGGACCAAATCGATCGGGGCCCAATCGGCCATGGCCAAGGTTGCCGAAAGCTTGATCCGCACTTCTTGCCGCGCAAAACTATAGAGTTTGACGAGGATATCGGAGAATAATGTCCGCTCCATCAAGCTGCATTCTTCGCCGGAAGCGAGGAATTGCGCAGCGGTAGCCGCAACCAATGCTTCGCGCGCGTCGCGCGAACTGTTTTCTGCGAGAGAAATGAGGGGATGGTTGGTGCTATTGTTTCCCATTACGTTATGATGGGTAGGGTTGGTGTGGTTACCAGAGTGTAAATGGCATTTGTAGAAATGCAAAGGTTCTGCAGGTAACTTGACCGAAAGTTAAAGTGGGGCAAAAGTGCCGCCCCAACAGTGGAGGTAACGTCTGATGAACGCACATAGCCAGAACACTAGCGCGCAAGGTGGTTCCGCTTTGCCCCCGGGGGCAGCCCCAGCTCTAACCGGTATGATGGCCAGCGTTGCCCCAATCTACGGCGAAAAAGTTGATGATGCGGAGTGGCGCGCGCGTGTCGATTGCGCGGCTCTTTACCGCTTGATCGCGCTTTATGGCTGGGATGATATGATTTTTACGCACATCTCCCTGCGTTTGCCTGGGCCAGATCATCACTTCTTGATCAACCCCTACGGCTTTATGTTTGATGAGATCACCGCTTCTTCCTTGGTGAAAGTCGACCTTAATGGGAACGTCATTGAGCCTACGCCCTATTTCATCAATCCAGCAGGCTTTACCATTCACTCGGCCATCCATGCCGCCCGTGAAGATGCGATGTGTGTCATCCATTGTCATAGCGATGCGGGTGTAGCTGTCAGTGCGCAGAAAGGGGGGCTATTGCCAATTTCACAGACAGCCATGGCTTGCACCGCTGATCTTGCCTATCATGACTATGAAGGCGTTGCCCTCGACTTAGATGAGCGCGAGCGATTGGTGCAAGATATTGGCACCAAGAATTTTATGTTGTTGCGTAATCACGGCACGTTGACGGTCGGTGAGTCTGCTGCTTCGGCCTTTATGCGGATGTTTTACTTAGAACGCGCTTGCAAGATGCAGGTCCTCGCCCAATCTGGGGGCGAGCTTTTGACCTGCGATGAGGCGATGGAAGAGCGGGTGGGCCAGCAAGTCAAACCTGCATTCACTCAGGCACTTGGCGGAATGTTGGCGTGGCCGGGCCTGTTGCGCAAGGTGGCACGCCAATCTCCCGGGTTCAATACTTAGATCGATTTAGGCCTTTAGTTTGGCTGAGTTTTGGGTGGGGCGGGGTTGAACCGTCGGCCGCCCTTGCCGGGGCGTGGCTGCCGGCCCCGCAGCATGGCGTGTTGATTGCTAATTTAGTTGAAGTCAAAACCGCCCAAGCACAGGCTGGA
This sequence comes from Hyphomonadaceae bacterium, assembly GCA_040383035.1. Lineage (GTDB taxonomy): Bacteria > Pseudomonadota > Alphaproteobacteria > Caulobacterales > Aquidulcibacteraceae > Aquidulcibacter. Next base: position 25,374 of record JBEIEG010000006.1, read on the forward strand.
ACGTCGGTTGAGTTCTATGGAGAATATGGGCTGAAGCAAGGCTGGGCTATTGTTGTCGCTCCGTCACTCAGCTCAGCCGTTCAATCGCCGAGTGAATCATGGGTGTTGGATGAGGTGCAGGTGGGGGCACGGCGCAAAGTCTATGCCGGCGAAACTATTGCAATCTCCACTCAAATAAGTGGATTTTCTATTCCTCAAACGAAAAATCAAAGCGAACGGGCCTACGGAGTCGAGGCGCGACTTGCTGCTGGAAAAAGATTTGGAGAAAAGGGCTGGGTTAACATTGAAGCGGCCTCTCGAACCTGCGGAGAAACTGGCATTGGCAGCCGATTTGATGCCACGCTCGGGTTTAACATGTCTAGAAATCAACGCGTAATCGTGAAGGCTTTCGGGGATGGGAATGGTTGTACGAAGGCGATTGTCCGGACACAAATCAGTTATGTTCGACCCATTTCTGACAAATTAGCCTTAGAGTTCGGCTGGAGACAGTCTTTGGATCAAAGCTCTGTTTCTGCAGACCGCGGCTTGGTCGTAGGCCTCTGGAAGAAATTCTGACTGGAAAGGTAAGCACCGCACTCTAAATTCTCGAGCGGCAAGCAGTGGCAGAGCACAGTCTGATGTTGAAGCGTTCATGTTGCGCCAGAAGCGATAAAAGTGCAGGTGTACATAATGACAAGGCGCTTATCGTCACACTAAGATTCTAACACCCAAGCCCTAACTTCCAAGAAAAGCCTGTCTCGGAGACACTCGTTTTGCCTGAATTTCTAAGACGACATTTTTTCTTTGCGTTGGCGGGGGCGGCTTTTGTTGCCATGTTTGCGTTCGTCTTGCTCAAAGAAGTCGGCTTGTTCGGTAAATCAAGCATGGGTGGCGCGTCTGGTGCCTCTGCAAGCCAAGGCAAAGGCGGAGCCGGTAAAGGCGGGGCGCGCCCTGCAAATGTGACTTTGGCTAAAGCCGAAGTGCGCACGTTTTCAGATCGTGTTGAGATTCCTGGAACGGCTTTAGCCAATGAATCCATTACCGTAACGTCCAAGGTTCAAGATGTTGTCGACGAAGTTCGATTTGAGAGCGGTCAAAATGTAGCGCGCGGCGCTATTTTGATTGTATTGGCGCGGACCGAGCAATCAGCCGACCTCGGTGGCGCTCGCAATGATGTTGCCGCGGCCTTTGATGACGCGGATGGCGTCTATCAAGAAGCGGCGGCCGCGCGAGCTGAAGCAGATGCCGCCTATAATGAAATCAACGCTGTCAGCCGTGACCTTGAAGCAGCGCGCGCGGGTATTGCAGAAGCCGAGGCAGTTCGCAGCGAAGCCAAGTTGAACTTTGACCGTGTGACCGCTTTGGCAGATCGAGGCTTTGCTTCAAAGGCGCGGCTGGACTCAGCGCGTGCGCAAATGCAGTCAGCCGAGTCGCGTTTTCAAGTGGCTAAAGAGCGTGCTGAAGGTGCCTCGCAACGGATCGAAACGCAGAAAGCACGGGCAAATGCGCTTACTAGTCGAGCTCAAAGCGTCGACCAGCGCGCCCAATCCTCACGCGCCCGCGCTCAAAGTGTCGCGAGCCGGTCTAATTCCGCGCAGTCGCGCTTGTCTGATCGAATAATACGGGCACCATTTTCTGGCCGGATCGGACTGCGAAACGTTAGCCCCGGCCAATTGGCCCGCCCCGGCGATATCTTGGCAACCCTGGATGATATCTCGCAGATTAAAGTTGACTTTGACGTGCCAGAAACCCGGATCAACTCGCTTCAGGTGGGTACAGAGGTGGTGATCCGATCAACGGCAATACCTGACCAGCTTTACAAAGCGACGGTGCGCTTTGTTGATACGCGCATCGATCCCAGATCGCGGTCTATTCGGGCACGCGCCTATATTCCAAATAATGACGGCCGGTTGCGACCGGGCATGTTGATGAGCGTCGACTTGATGACGTCAGACCGGCGCATGCCGGCCGTGCCCGAAGTTGCGCTCTTGGAAGAAGGTAATGCGAGCTTTGTTTTCATCGCTCATAGCGATGGCAAGGATGGACAGAAAGCAAAACGCATTCCTGTCAGTATTGGGATGCGGCGTGATGGCTATGCCGAAATCATCAGCGGCCTACCTGCCGATGCTATGGTGATCACTGAAGGCTTGGTTGGTTTGCGCGATGGCCAAGCCATTAAGCCTATTGGTGGCGGCGCACCGGCGGCGAAGTCTGCCGATACCAAAGTGGCCCCTACGACCGCTAAGTCAGATGGGCGTGGCGGCTGATGTTTCTTGCCGACGTCTCAGTCAAGCGTCCAGTTCTAGCCACAGTGGCCAGCCTGCTGTTGATCGCCTTTGGCTTGATTGCTTTTCGTACGCTGCCCTTGCGTGAGCTGCCTGCGGTAGATCCCCCGATTGTCTCCATCACGACGCAGTATCGCGGCGCATCGTCGGATATTGTTGAGACCCGGATCACCCAGATTATTGAAGACCAACTGACGGGAATTGAAGGCCTCGCATCCATCCAAGCTTCGAGCCGCGACGGCCGTTCGTCCATCCGAGTAGAATTTAAGCTGTCCAGGAATTTGGACGAAGCGGCAAATGACGTGCGCGCCGCGGTCAGCCGGATTCAAAACCGCCTGCCGCAGGGCGTAGATCCGCCACAGGTGGAAAAGTCCGACGCTGACTCCGACCCCATTATGTTCCTAAATCTGGCGTCGAACAATTTGACGACTGCCCAGTTGACGAGTTTTGCTGAGCGGACTTTGGTGGACCGCTTAAGCGCGATCGATGGGGTCGCCACAGTTCGTGTGTTTGGCGGTTTGCGCCAATCCATGCGGGTTTGGCTTGATACAGAAGCACTCGCTGCCCGGGGCCTAACCCCCGATGATGTTGACGCTGCCTTACGTGTTCAAAACGTAGAATTGCCAGCCGGAACAATTGAAGGGCAGGAACGCGACTATACGATGCGGATTGCTCGCGGGTATCGCACCGCTGAAGAGTTTCGACGTATGCCGATTGGGCGCAGTGGTGACGGGCGGGTCACTCGCTTGGAAGATGTCGCCCGGGTAGCTGTGGAACCTGAAGATGATCGTCGGATTTTCCGGGGCAATGGCGTCAATCAGGTCGGGCTCGGCATTGTGCGCCAATCCAATGCCAATGCGCTTGAGGTCGCGAGAGCCATCCGAGCGCAAAACGATTTGATTGCCAAAACCCTGCCAAAGGGGACAACAATCGTTGTCGCATTCGACTCAACAGTCTTTATCGAGCGCGCGATTTCCGGCGTTTGGACCACCATGGCCGAAGCGGTTGTTTTGGTAATCCTCGTGATCTTCTTGTTTTTGGGCTCGTTCCGCGCTGCTTTATTGCCCGCAGCGACCATTCCTGTTTGCTTGATCGCGACGTTTGGTGTCTTGGGAGTCTTTGGGTTCTCAATCAATCTGATCACACTCTTGGCATTGGTTCTCGCCATTGGTTTGGTTGTCGATGATTCTATTGTGGTTTTGGAAAATATCCAGCGCCGGATTGATCAGGGTGAGCCTGCGCTAATTGCTGCGCAACGTGGTACCAACCAAGTTGCCTTTGCCGTGATCGCAACAACAGCGGTTTTGGTGTCGGTCTTCACGCCGCTTCTGTTTACGGGTGGTTTCGTGGGTCGCTTGTTTGTTGAGTTGGCGGTGACAATTGCCTCCGCTGTGACCATTTCTGCCTTTGTCGCCCTAACGTTGACGCCGATGATGGGGTCACTTTTGTTACGTCCTGCGGACAAGTCCAACAAACTTTCGGTTTTCATCGACAAATCGTTTGATGCGGTGCGTGGGTCTTACGCGACCTCGGTAAAGGCCAGCTTGAAAGCCCCCAAGGTGGCTTTTGCGGTCATGGGCGTCGCGATCCTCGCTGCAGGTTTTTTTGCAACTAAGCTACCCAATGAGCTTATCCCCCTTGAAGACCGCGGCAACATAACGGTGCAATTCAGCGGGCCTGAAGGTGCAGGCTTTGCTTATACCCGTCAGATCGTTGCTAAAATTGAACCGGTTCTAGCGGAGTATGTCAAAAGCGGTGAGGCGTCTCGGACTCTCGTCATTGCGCCCAACTTTCAGGACCAAGGCACCAACCGCATGAATCGCGGCCTCAGTCGCGTTTTCTTGGCCGAATGGGGCACGCGTCGCGATGGCAATGAGATTGTCGATGAGCTCAATCGCAAGCTAGCTGGCATACCTGGCGCGCAATTCCGCGCGTCCATGCAAAATGCTTTTTCAAGCGGTCGGGGCGGCGGAAATGATGGTGTAGCCATTGTTTTAGGCGGCAGCGATTATCTGGAATTAGCAGCCGTTGCAGAAAAAATCGTCGCTAAAGGCCGCGCAAATGAGGGCTTTGCGCGCATTCGGATGAATTATGAGCCGATCTCGCCCAAAATTGAGATTGCCATAAATCGCGAGCGGGCAGCCGCGCTCGGCGTTTCAGTCCAGTCGATAGGCCGCACGTTGGAGGCCACCACAGGCTTACGCCGGGTTGGGACTTATCCTGCCGAAGGCGAAGAATATGATGTTATTCTGCAGGTCGATCGGCGCGAGCGGCAAAGCGTTGAAGCACTTGGACGGATCTATGTGCGCTCTGATCGCACCGGGGAGTTGGTTCCCTTATCCAACCTTGTCACCACCAAGAATTTGGGCGGCACAGATGATTTGCCCCGCGTCAATAAATTGCGCGCGGTCACGATCATCGCAAATCTCAACAAAGGCTACTCCATTGGAGAGGCAGTGAAATGGCTAGAAGAAGCCGCTGCAGCGGATATGAAGCCGGACATGAAAATCGATTACACCGGCCAATCGCAACAATTCAAAGAAGCCGGTTCCGCCATCGGCTTTGCGTTTGCTTTGGCGATTTTGATCGTGTTTCTAACCTTAGCTGCGCAGTTTGAAAGCTTCGTCCACCCCATAACCATTATGATCACCGTGCCGCTGGCCATCGCCGGGGGGTTGTTCGGGCTGTATGCGGCGGGCTTTACGCTCAACATCTATTCCCAGATTGGTTTGATCATTCTCTTCGCTTTGGCGGCCAAGAACGGTATCTTGATCGTTGAATTCGCTAATCAATTGCGCGATGAAGGTCGTTCAGTTCGTGACGCGATTGCCGAAGCTGCTGACTTGAGATTGCGCCCGATTTTGATGACCTCTGTTGCTACTGTCGCCGGGGCCTTGCCTTTGGCTTTGTCGACTGGGGCTGGCAGTGAAGCGCGCGCCAATATCGGAGTTGTGGTGGTGTTCGGTGTGCTGTGTGCAACGGCTTTGACGCTTTATGTTGTGCCCGTCGTTTACATGATGCTCGCCCGCTTTACGGGAAGTCCTGAAGCACGTGCCAAGGCGATTGAGGACTTTGAGCGTAGCGAGACTCAGGCTCAAGCCGCCGCTGCCGAATAACCTGCCAAAAACCAGCACTGGCGGGATTTGGCAGGTGACGCTAAAGTGCGCTCATGAACGCCATTGCTCCTGTATCCAAGCCGTCACTGTCGCCAAGCGAGCTTTCAGCCCTCGCCACCGTGGAAGAACGCCTTCTTTGGTTGGCATCTTGGACCATTCATAACGCCAATCATCTGCGCCCGAATCGCGATGGACTGAAGGTGGGCGGGCATCAGGCATCGTGCGCCTCTATGACCAGTCTAATGACGGCGCTCTATTTCAAAGCCTTGCGTCCACAAGATCGGGTTGCGGTTAAGCCCCACGCCAGCCCCGTCTTCCATGGCGCTCAATATTTGTTTGGCCGCCAAACCCGCGATCAATTGGAGCGTTTTCGGGGGCTGGGCGGCGCGCAATCCTACCCAAGCCGGACAAAGGACAAAGACGACGTCGATTTCTCCACCGGCTCGGTGGGTCTGGGGGTTGCTGTAACCGCCTTTGCCGCCTTGGTGCAGGATTATCTCGCCGCCCGTGGCCGTGTCCCCGCTGAATCCATGGGCCGGATGATCGCACTTTTGGGTGATGCTGAGCTTGATGAGGGCAATATTTATGAGGCTTTGATTGAGGCCTACAAACACGATCTGCGCAACATTTGGTGGATCGTTGACTATAACCGCCAAAGCTTGGACGCCACGACCTCCGAGCGGATGTGGGATCGGTTCGACGATATATTCGAAACCGTCGGCTGGGATGTGTTGACACTCAAATACGGCAAGCGCCAGTTAGAGGCTTTTGCTAAGCCCGGCGGGCAATCGCTTCAGGCTTGGATCGAAACCTGCCCAAACGACCTTTATGCGGCGCTGAGCTATCAAGGTGGTGCTGCTTGGCGGGAACGTTTGCTGCAAGATTTGCCCGCTGAAGGGCAGACCTTGGTCGGCACCTATGACGATGCAGCGCTCTCGAATTTGATGACGCAATTGGGTGGCCACTGCCTTGAGACCTTGGTGGAGGCTTTTGAGCAAGCGGCTCAAGATGATCGGCCAAAATTGTTCATTGCCTATACGGTCAAAGGTTGGCGGTTGCCGTTTCAAGGTCATAAGGACAACCATTCCGGCTTGATGACTCCCAATCAGATCGATGCCCTGCGGCAATCCATTGGCGTGCCAGAGGGGCAAGAGTGGGAGGCCTTAGCCGGGTTAAGCCCTGCCCATGAAGCAGAGGTGCGGGCCTTGATCGCGCAGGCCCCATTCCAAGCTGACGTGAAGCGCCGCTTTAATCCAGCACCCGTGGCTATCCCTGCTGCGTTTGAGGTACCAAGCGGTGAGCAGCAAGCTACTCAGGCGGCTTTTGGCAAAATCCTTGCCGATATCGCGAAAACCGAAAGCGACTTTGCTGCCCGCATTGTCACGACATCGCCAGATGTGACCGTCTCCACCAATCTTGGGGGCTTTGTGAACCGACGGGGCTTGTTCTCGCGCACGGCCATCAAGGACGTGTTCAAGGATCGCAAGATCGCAAGCCCGCAAATCTGGACTGGGTCCGGGGCAGGGCAGCATATTGAATTGGGCATTGCCGAGAATAACCTCTTCCTGAATTTGGCCGCTTTTGGTCTGGCGGGGGAGCATTTTGGCGAGCGTCTGTTTCCCATCGGCACCCTTTATGACCCATTCATCGCCCGTGGCCTTGATGCGCTCAATTATGCGATCTACCAAAACGCACGCTTTCTCGTGGTTTCAACCCCGTCTGGTCTCACGCTTGGGCCCGAAGGGGGCGCGCATCAATCCATCAACACGCCCTTGATCGGAATGGGCCAGCCGGGCCTAACCCATTGGGAGCCGGCCTTTGCTGACGAATTGGCCCTTTTGATGCGCCACAGTTTTGTTGACCTTCAAGAAGAGACTGGCGGGTGCCATTATTTTCGGCTGTCGACACGTCTCCTTAA
>JBEIEG010000007.1:0-28567 GCA_040383035.1 Hyphomonadaceae bacterium
GAGATTTGGGGTCGTTAGGACTGGGGCAATTGAGATCATGCCTGAACCCTAATTCATGCCGCCTTGTCTGCAAACCCTGCAATGCCCGCGAAAGTTCGACCCCATCACTGCCCCTTTACCTGCTTCACGGCCGCATTAACAGCCGCTTGGGACGGGACGGGCGCACAGCCGCCAAGGCCTTTGGCTTCACAGATTTCCTGAGGTGAGCGGACGCGCGACGGCGTCATGCCAAAGCGCACGCACCCACCCATCCCCGTCATCTTGATTTTTTGCCCATCCTCCAGACAAGGTGGTGGAATGTCGCGCCAGCGTAATTCGTTGCGCGAAAAAGCTTCGGCATTCTCAGGCCGGTATTTTGGCCCGCGCGCAATTTGCAAGAGGCGCTTGAGTTCCGCATTAGGCGGGCAATCGGGCGGACGGTCTTTGAGATCGATCTGGGTACAAGCTTGCGCCTTGATGATGGCCTGACTTTGCGTCGTGAGGGTTGGAACACCTGCCCCGGAACTCGGCTGGCTGGGTCCAGAGGCAATCGCAACGGGTGCCCCCGCTGGCACTCTATCACCTGAACCGGAGGAGCTTGTTCCAGACCGTCCTGAGGCAAGACTTTTACTCGGTGCGTTATTGGGGAGCGCCTGAGAGGCTGTACTTTTTGAAATTGTCGGACTTATTTGTTTCAACGCGGCGTCTGGCTGTTTTGGCGGGACAATAGTGGGAGGCAGAACAACCAAAGCCGGTCGCTGAAGCGGCTCAAGCCGAACAGCGGCGACTCCAATCGGTTCCTGTGACGGCAATGTCTGGGGTTGTGTCGACAAGAGCGCAAAGCCAAGCGCAAGCCAAACCGCGACAGCGGCTAAACGCGTCATCAGTCGCGTTTGCGCTGATATCCCCCCCGGTCCCGATTGCAGGGGAACACCCCAGTCCATGACCATCCTTCAGTCGTGGACGATTGCGACGTGTCTGGCACGTTACAAAGCAGTTAGAAACGCAAAAATTCGCAGATGTTGAGAGGTTTAAGTCCCAACCGTGCCGCCATCCTGCCGCCGGACATAAATGACAGCGTCACGCGGCCAGCCGCCCGTTGGGAAGCTTGAATAGGGACCATTGGGCTCACCGCGATAATCTTGGCCTGTCGTGCTTTCCGCGCCCACATGCTGCACGCCGCAGAAGAAGGTCTTTTGGTCCCAAGCCAATAAGGGCCCGCAACACTCTGCCCCCACCGGCACGGTCAAAAAGCGCTTTACAGGGCGCGGACCTTTGCCAACCATCGGCATCACATAGACGCCATCATTACACGGAAAGGTTCTGGGCGTGCCGTCGGTGGTGATCCAGCCGAACTTGCGGTGATCAAACGTAATATTGTCGGGCATGGCAAAGCGATCACCCGTGGTCGTGGGCTTACCTAAGTGCCAAGAGGACACATTGACGACCTCGCCTTCCGCATTGGTCACAGGTGCCACCTCGCCAGATGGATCTCCGGCGACCGCGAAAATGTCCCAGGTAAAGGTCAATGCGGCAGGGTCTTGGCGCGCTTCTTCGATCCGGACGATATGGCCCTGATGATTGCGCTCCAGCCCATCACCGGCGACCGTCTTACGCCGCGGGTTGGCCGCATTGCCGGCCCGACCAGAGTCTGACTGATTACCCGTACACATAACGAAAACTGTGCCGGTCCCACGGAACGAGCCATCGGTTGGGCTTTCCACATCTTCAGGGCGGTCCATCTTGGTAGCACCGAGCCGCAGCGCAGCCTCACGACAGCGCACCATCACATCACCATCATTGGCAAAGGGCGTATCGCCCGGACCACGGGGGGCACGGTTAGCTGCCGCCGCTGTCAAGGCAATCCAGCGCCCCGTACCATCAGCCTCAAGGCGCGCGGCATACAGCGTCCCGTGGGTCAGGAGCGAGCGATTGGCAATCCGATTGGTCGGGTCAAAGCGGTCGCGTGACACAAACTTATAGACGAACTGATTATTGCTATCATCGCCCGTATAGACGACGGCTTTATTGGTCTTAGACAAAACGGTCGTCGCACATTCATTGGCCTTGCGGCCAAGAGCGGTGTGTTTGTGTGGCCGCCAATCTGGATCATAGGGGTCAATTTCTACGATCCAGCCATAGAGCGACGGCACATGTGGGTTGCGGCTTAAGTCAAACTGGGGCGGCCCGCCGATGCGCCAAAAGTTATCATAGCGGTAGATGGACTGGTCCGCGGCAAAGGCGGCGTCGGCTTGGGCTTCGACCAAAGCGGGGCTGGTCTTATTGGACGTGAAGAATTGACTGTTGAAATTCTCTTCCGCCGTCAAATAGGTGCCCCACGGGGTAAAGCCACCGGCACAGTTTTGGAAGGTGCCTGCCTTAACACCCCCGCTCCCTTTAGGCGCACCAGAGCGCGCGCTTTCGACTTCATTGACGATGGCACCAGCTTTGGCGATCCAAGGATGATTGGCGGCAGACCCGTCAAACACCACTTCGCTAAAAGGCGTCACGCGGCGGTTACGGCCGACGCCAATGGCAGGGCCTTTCACGACTGACCAAGCCCCGCTGGCGGGATCGTGCGCCACATCAAACACACTCACACCCATGCAGGCGTAAAGCGCTTCTAGAGCATCCGTTCCCGTGTCGATTGGCTGCCCGTCACTTCCGGGGGCCGCCATGAAGGGGCTCACAGCTTCATGGTTTACGCACATGATGGCCCGCGTCACCGTGCCCTCCGGCCAAGGATAAGCCCAATTGGCAGGGAATAAGGCCAGCATATCATTATGGGTGCCAAAGCGATTTTCTTGCTCGACCCGCGTGAAAGCGAAAGGTGCGCCGCGCTTTTCAGGCTGCAGGGGTGCCATGCCCTCAAACAAAGGCTCGCCCCATGAAATCAAAGGCTGCCAGACATAACCTTCCGGCACCACCACCGTGTCCAACCGATTCTCCGCCACAGCTTTAAAGCCAGCAGGGGCCGCTTGCGCTTCACTCGCCATCAAACTCAAGGACGGCAAAGCTGCAGTAGCGGTTAAAAACCCACGTCGAGACAATGACTCACAAGCTAGATCGGCAAAGCTATTGGAACGTGTTGACATGGGGAGGGGCGGCCTTCTCTGCGGTGGGATTTAAATCAGACATAGCGTGGCAATGCGAATGGTTTACGACAAATTGCAGCCCTTCAGCTCACAAACACAGCCCACTCTGCTTCCGTCATCACCCGCACATCCAGTTCGCTCGCTTTGGCGAGTTTAGAGCCAGCGCCGGGGCCCGCTACCACAATATCTGTCTTAGCAGACACACTGCCCGCCACCTTGGCCCCAAGGCGAATAGCTTGGGCCTTGGCCTCATCGCGGGTCATGGTCTCAAGGCTGCCGGTAAAGACGATGGTGAGGCCCTTCACCGGGCTATCCGACATGGGTGCCTCTGCGTCCCTCGGACGGACTTGTTCAAGCAAGCGAGCCACCGCATCGCGATTATGGGGTTCGAGAAAGAAGTCGAGTAAGGCGTCACAGGCGACCGGGCCCATGCCATCAATCGCAGCTAAGGAGATGTAGTCTTCGCGCGGGCGTCCAGCGGCGGCTGACTTCAAAGTGCTAACCAGACCTGCCCAATCCGGGAAGACCTCAATTAAAGCCTTGCGAGCAGGCATCGCAACCTCGGACAGGCGCAGCTTAGCTAAGTTTTCGGCCACATCTTCAAACATAGCGGTCTGAGCGGGAACTTCGGCTTCTGCCGCCCAAGTTAGCAGCACCTCCAGTGCTCGCGGACCTAAGCCATGGATCGCTTCCAACCGACGATAGGCTTCACTGGCGCGCTGATCCTGAGCCAGATCGATTGCAGCTTTGAAGGCCGTCCAAGAACCAAAGGCGCGCGCTAGGACGCCGCTGGTCGTCTCACCCACATGCCGGACACCCAGACCAAAGATAAAGCGCGACAAATCAATATCCCGCCTTTGGTCGATGGCCGCGAAGAGATTGTTGAGCGAGGTTTGGCCATAGCCGTCGCGTCCTTCCAGTTGGGCGCGATGATCCGCGAGCTTGAAGATGTCAGCCGGCTCTTTGACGAGGCCCCAGTCGAAAAAATCCTGCAATTGGCGTGGGCCGAGGCCGTCGATGTCAAAGGCCTTGCGGCTGACGAAGAGTTCCAAGTGCCGCAGGCGCTGGAATGGGCAGGCAAACTCCCCCGTGCAGCGACGCACCACATCAAGGTCCCCGCCCTGATCGTCGCCGCCCCGGATCGCCGGGGTCTGCAATGGGCACGGGCAAATATGGGGAAAAGCAAATGGCTCGCTTCCGGCCTCACGCTTATCCACCAAAATATCGACAATCTGGGGGATTACATCCCCTGCCCGCTGGATGACGATGTGGTCGCCAATCCGCAAATCTTTGCCACCGCGCACGGGCAGACCTGTCACCCGGTCGAGCGCAATGCCTGCAATGAAGTCCTCATTATGCACGGTCGCATTGGAGACCACGACGCCGCCCACGGTGACGGGCCGCACCCGCGCCACAGGGGTAAGTGCACCCGTGCGGCCCACTTGAATATCAATGGCATCGAGAATGGTGATCGCGCGCTCTGGCGGGAATTTGTGGGCGATCGCCCACCTTGGAAAGCGCGTCACAATGCCCAAACGCGCCTGTAGGGCAAGGTCATTGACCTTATAAACCACCCCATCAATGTCATAGCCCAACTCTGCCCGACGCAGGCCCAAATCCTGATAATGTGCCAACAAACCTGCCGTATCGGCGCAGAGCTTCATGTCCGCATTGGTCTTAAAGCCCCAGCGCGCGAAACTGGCCACGGCCTCCATTTGCGTGGTCGCAAACGGGCTACTCACTTCGCCCCAGGCATAGGCGTAAAAGCTCAAAGGGCGTTGGGCGGTTATGGCTGGGTCGAGTTGGCGCAGGCTGCCGGCGGCCGCATTTCTTGGATTGGCATAAAGCGGCAGTCCGGCTTCAGTCTGGGCTTGGTTTAGCGCTTCAAACGCCGCATGACTTAGATAGACCTCGCCGCGCACTTCCAAGATTTCAGGCCAGCCCTCGCCGTCTAGCTGCTTGGGAATATCGCCAATGGTCAGCACATTGGCGGTGACATCCTCCCCCTCTTTCCCGTCGCCACGGGTGACAGCGTGCTTCAACTGGCCCTTCTCATAGCGTACCGACAACGAGAGACCGTCAATCTTGGGCTCTGCCGTGCAGGCCAACGCGCTCTGATCGTCAAACCCCAAGAAGCGCTGCGCCCGGCCTAAAAAATCCGCGACATCGCCGTCATTAAAGGCATTGTCGAGCGAGAGCATGGAGACTTGATGGGTGATCTTCGTAAACTTGGTCGACGCGGCACTGCCAACGCTCGTCGACGGGCTATCGGCACGCACCAAGGCTGGAAAGCGTTGCTCGATCAGGCGATTGCGCCGCTCTAGTGCGTCATATTCGGCGTCCGAAAGCGTGGGGGCATCTTCCTCGAAATAGGCGCGCCGGTTCTCACTAATCTCGCGGGCAAGCCGCTCCAGCTCTTGGGCAGCTTGATCTTTAGTAAGCGAATCGACGGGAAGCTTCGAGATATCCATGGCCCAGAAACTAACGCTAAGCTGGCCTGAGGTGAAGCCTGAACCGACGATTTCATGGCCGCCTTTCCACACCCATATTCAGGCGCTTCAGTCCTGACTGGCGGCAACCAAGGCGCGGGCTGCGGCGCGGGCTTCTGCTGTTATCTCAGCGCCTGACAACATGCGCGCCAGCTCTTCTTCGCGTGCCGCATCGGGAAGCGTGCTCACGCCTGTTCGCGTGATGCCGTTTTCCACCCGCTTTTCGATCCGCCAATGACGACGGGCGCGCGCGGCAACTTGTGGGCTATGGGTCACGCACAGGATTTGAGCGGTCTGGGACAAGCGCGCCAAGCGGCGGCCGACGGCATCAGCGGTCGCACCACCAATGCCTTGATCCACTTCATCAAACACCAAGGCCAATGTGCCGCCATCGGTGGACAGAACCAGCTTGAGCGCTAGCGACAGACGCGACAGCTCGCCCCCTGACGCAATCTCTGACAAGGCACCAAAGCCAGCGCCCGGATTGGCAGCGATTTCAAACGTCACCCGATCAATGCCGTCCTTGGTTGGGCGGGCAGCATCACTATCGACACGGCTGCGGAAGCGCGCCTTTTCGAGTTTGAGCGGCGGCAGTTCGAGTTCGACCGCCTTGTCGAGCGCTGCGGCTGCCGTGTGGCGGCGCTCGGATAGTGCCGTTGCAGCCTGATCATAAGTCTGCTGGGCTTTGGCCAAGGCCGCCTTTGCAGCCTGAATGGCTTCATCGGCGTGATCAATATTGGCGAGGTTTTGTTCGGCCCGCTTGAGGACATCCGGCAAAGCTTCCACCGTCACGCCATGTTTGCGGGCCGCGGCGCGCAAAGCAAATAAGCGTTCTTCCAAATGATCGAGGCGACCGGGGTCACCATCTAAAGCATCACCCGCGCGCGCCATCCAGCCTTGCGCGTCGGACAACTCGCTCAACGCGCGTTCAAGAGAAGCGGCTGCCTGATCCACTGCCTTGGACAGGGCATCCGCCCCCTCGCCTTCAGGCTTGCCGACGCGCGACAACGCCCGAGAGGCGGCGGCCATGCGTTGCTCCGCTTTGCCATCGGCCAAAGCATCGGTCGCGTCTTTTAAAGCCGTGGCGGCTTTTTCAGAGCCCATCAGGGCGCGTCGTTCCGCGTCTAGAGCCGCTTCTTCGCCCGCCTTTGGCCCAAGCTTTTGTAATTCGGCAAGCACATGAACCAGATAATCGCGGTCGGTCGAGGCCCGGCGGGCGCGCATTTCGGCTTCTTCCAGCTCAGACCGGGCCGCATCCAGCGTGCGCCACGCCTCGCCCACTTGGGCTTTGAGCGGCGCGGCTTTGGCAAATATGTCTAATAGGTCGCGGTGGGTCGATGGGTCCATCAGGCCGACGGAGGCATGTTGACCATGAATTTCGAGGAGACATGCGCCCAACCTACGCAGCGCACTAACCGAAGCTGGCCCGTCATTCACATAAGCGCGGCTTTTCCCGTCGAGGCTGATAGAGCGGCGCAACACGATCCGCCCATCTTCGGCCTCTGGCAGGTCCAATTCTTCGAGAAGTGCGATGGCAGGGTGGAGGTCGCCAATTTCAAAAATGGCACTGGCTTGCGCGCGCTCCGCGCCGTGACGCACCAAACCCCGGTCTGCGCGCTCACCCAAAGCAAGCCCCAACGCATCCAAAAGAATGGATTTTCCGGCACCAGTCTCGCCCGTCAGTGCGGTAAAGCCCGGCTCGATATCAAGGTCGAGGGTTTCGATCAGAACCACATCGCGGATCGACAAGGCAATCAGCATGGGCCACCCCGTCGGATTAGCCTCCCGGCGTGCATTACAGACGTCCAACGCGGGCTAAGCAGTCTCATTTGCTCGCTTGCGGGGCCGATGTTTGCGGTGGCTCAGGTGCGCGCTCAAGGCCACGCTTTGGCTTAACGATGCGCTGGAACAGACCGCGCCTCTCCGGCTTGCCCTGGGGCGTAAAACCCTTTGCTGTCAATAATTTATAGCTGGCTTCATACCATTCAGAGCCTGGGTAATTGTAGCCAAGCACCGCTCCAACTTTCGTAGCCTCATCTACCAAACCCATCGACAAATTGGTCTCGACCAAACGATGAAGAGCTTCTGGCACATGGGTTGTAGTCTGATACAGGTCGATCACGCGACGGAACCGGCCCAAGGCCGCTAATTGCTGGCCATCGCGCAGATAGTAACGCCCGATTTCCATTTCCTTGCCAGCCAGCTGGTCTTGGGTCATGTCGATCTTCAAGCGGGCGTCGCGGGCATATTCGCTTTGCGGATAGCGCTGGACGACGTCGTTCAGGGCAGCCAAGGCCAATTCCGTCATGCGCTGATCGCGACCCACGTCCACAATCTGTTCGAAATAGCAGATGGCGATCAAATAATAGGCATAAACCGCGCTATCATTACCGGGATAGAGGGACGCAAAGCGTTGGGCCCCTGCAATCGCGTCTTCATATTTGTTCTGCTGATAATTGGCATAGGCTGTCATCAACAAAGCGCGCCGCGCCCATTCCGAATAGGGGTGCTGACGGTCGACTTCTTCAAAGCCTGTCACGGCCTCGGTATAATTCTTTTTGCTGAGTTCATCGCGCGCATTGTTGTAAAGCAAGTCGACAGGCCGTTCGACATAGGCTGGTGCCTTCTTGGCGCTGCTGCCGGGCATGGATTGGCACGCAGCCAAAGCCACAAGTAAGGTTGGCACAACAAGCAGAATTCGAAATGGCGATTGCTTCACGATGTAAACTCCGGGCCGTATGCCCTTCCCCAACTCATCTTTAACCAGCTTCCGTTCACACGGGAAGCCGCTAAAGGCGGTTGAGCGCGTTCTGGTCCATGTGGATACAGTTTTAGTCAATTTAAGGACAAGGTTGCAGCCCGTTACACGTGCTCATGTAGTTCGTCATTCCCGGCTTGACCCTACCCGACGTGTTAAGACACTGTTGGCGATCTCGGGCACCGGGCCCAGACAACAGCGTTGGGAACCAAGATGAGCAAAACAAGGTGCGGCTGGGTCTTCGAATCAGACCCGCTCTACGTCGCCTATCACGATGAAGAATGGGGCGTGCCGGTCCGCGACGCCCGCGAGCTTTGGGAGCTTTTGTGCTTGGAGGGCTTCCAAGCCGGACTGTCGTGGATCACAATTTTGCGCAAGCGCGCTGCCTTTCGCGAAGCCTTCTTGGGCTTTGACCCCGACAAAGTTGCGGCTTTTGGACCCGATGATATCGAGCGCTTAATGGCCAATCCCGGTATTGTGCGCGCGCGCGCCAAAATTGTTGCCACCATTGAGTCTGCGCGCCTTTTCCAGACCATTCAACGGGAAGAAGGTGGCTTTACCGACTTTATCTGGTCGGTTGTCGGCGGCAAACCGATTCATAACCATCCTCTGTCGTTTCGCGATGGACCAACAAAGAGCGCGGAGTCGGAAGAGTTGGCGCGCAAGCTCAAAGCCCGTGGCTTTAAGTTCTGTGGCCCTGTCATCTGTTACGCCTATATGCAGGCGGCAGGCCTTGTGATCGACCATGAAACCAGTTGCCACCGCTATCGCCCTGCCTAACGCTGACGGACAGGCGCAGGGATTGCGCATCAGGTCAAAGGCTTTAACGTGACGCAAAAAACAAGGGAGTGCGCCATGAGCTTACGAACACCAATTTGCGATCTATTGGGCATTGAACATCCAATCATGCTGGCTGGCATGGGCGGGGTTTCCTATGCTGAAGTCTGTGCCGCCGTTTCAGAAGCCGGGGGGTACGGTTGCCTCGGCATGGCCGGGCGTTCGCCCGATGAAATCCGTGAAGAAATGCGCAAAGTCCGCGCGTTGACCGACAGACCCTTTGGCGTCGATCTGCTCGCCGCTGTTCCAGGTAGCCTTGAAGCTTCTGTCGACATCATCATCGCCGAAGGCGCAACCGCCTTTATCGCAGGCCTTGGAATTCCTTCTTCGATCATCGAGAAGCTCCATGGCGCAGGGCTCAAAGCCATGGTTGTCGGTGGCGCTGTTAGCCATGCGGAAAAAGCTCAAGCCGCTGGCTGTGATGCTGTCATCTGCCAAGGCTCTGAAGGTGGCGGGCATACAGGCCTTGTCGGCACCTTGCCGCTGGTGGCCCAAGCCGTCGAACGGGTGACCATCCCCGTTGTTGCAGCCGGGGGTCTCTATGACGGACGAGGCCTTGCAGCTGCGCTCGCGCTCGGCGCCCAAGCTGTCTGGATGGGCACGCGCTTTATTGCGTCGAAAGAAGCCCACGCCGGTCAAATGTATAAGGATGCGGTGGTCGCAGCAAAAGACACCGACACCGTGCGCACCCGTTCCTACTCCGGCAAGCCGATGCGCGTGAAAGACAATGCGTGGGTGCAGGATTGGGAAAGCCGTCCGAGCGACATAAAGCCATTCCCACACCAAGCCATGATCAGTATGCAGGCCGGGGCGATGGGCGGCATTGGCGGCCAGACTGAAGGCCTCGAAGCCGACAAATCTTGCTTTGCCATGGGCCAATCGGCTGGCGGCGTGCGGGACATCTTGTCCTGTAAGGAGATTATCGACTCCATCATGGCTGAAGCGCATGAAGCGATTTCCCGCGTTGCACGCCTGCAGGCAAGCTCTCCGGCTTGACCTACCCCCCGAAACAGGGGCGTTTAGGGGTATGAAATCACGTATCTGGATGGCGAGTGCGATTGCGGCTTTCGCAGCCTGCGGGGCTGCGCTGAGCTTGGCGCAAACCGCCATTCAAGAGTCGCCAGATCGCGGTCCGACGCCGACGCTTGAAACCTACGTGGTTTCAGGGGCTCCTGTTGAAATCTCACGGCGTGAGCCCTTAACAGCGGTTGAAGACGCGCCAATTGATATCCCCCAAGATACGCCTTCTGAGTGGAGGCCCGATCTCAATCAAGACGCGGGTGCGGCCGATCCCTATAGAGTTATCCCGCAAAAGCCGCGCAAAGCTCTGCGCAACGCAGCAGGCCTTGAAGCTGAAGGTGATAGCTACACTGGTCCCAGCCCAGCTGGCCAAGCAAACGTAACCGACACCGAGCGACGGGCGCGGCCGGTCAATCCAACCAAGCGCGCTGATCTTACGCGTTTAGCTCGGGTGTTAGGCTCCCTTCATGCGCTACGTGTGTCCTGTTCGGGTCGCCAAGATCAAACCTATCGATCACGCATGTCCACCTTGCTCGACCTCGAAGCCCCCGATTCCAGCTCCTTGCGAGACCCCTTGGTGGACTCATTTAATGCGGGCTTTCAAGCCTATGGGTTAGGTGCCACCGCCTGTCCGACTGATCGTAGCGCGCAAGAAGCAAAATTGGCCAAAGATGGTCTACAATTAGCCAAGAAAATGGCCGCTAGTTATCGACCGATCAACTCAGATCCAAAGTCCAAGTGAGGTATTCCGAGCCAAATTCATTTAAATAAACAACGGTGTGCAGCAAATTTTCGAATGAAACAACGATCTTCGCTTTGCGTTAACTGTTGATAATTTAATGTTCATCTGTCGAAACTTTGGGGGTACTTTTGTCAAACCATACGTGTCTGCTGATCGAAGACAGTGTGATACAGGCACGGGTTATCTCCCAGATGATCTCTCGGACCGGCTGGGTAACGTTGATTGCCTTGGATCTTGGTGCCGGGCTTACGAGTTTAGCCGAACAGTCCTTTGACCTTGTTATTTCTGACTTGATGCTGCCAGATTCAAGCGATGGCCGCACCATCGCCAAGATCCGCGAGGCGGATCCAGATATCACCATCGCCGCCATCAGTGCAGGGGGTGGTACGAATACTGCTTCATCGCTTCTCGAACGCGCCAAATTGGATGGCGCTCAATTCCTGTTGCAAAAGCCCTTCTCGCAAGAGCGCTTGGAGGTCCTTTTGGCTGAGGTCGCCGACCGCTTGCGATCGGGTCATCGTCGTCCCCATGTTTTGGTGCTGGACCCCAGCCGGACCTTGCGACGAATTTGTGAAGCTGGGCTTACTGAACAAGACTTTCGAGTTACCAGCGAGGCAAACTTACTGGAAGCGCTTGACCATATTGATGTGCTAGATTTGGATGCGGTCGTAACCCAGGTGGATGTAGATTCGGATAACGGTCGGGAATTAGTGGCTTTGATACGCGAGATTTTTCCTGGTGTCGCCATCATCGCATTTTCCGATAAAGGTGATAGCGAAGTGGCCCGCCGCGCTTGGATGAAAACCTTGGAAGCCGGGGCCGATGTGGCTTTGCCGAAGCCCTTTTCGTCCGACGAACTTGTCCGCGCTGTTCGCAATGGGATGGCCTTGGCGGCATCAGCCTTTTTGGAAGCGGCGCGCCGGTCTGCCTAGAACGCTGTCGTTTGCCCCAACACGCAAACCACTACCCCTGCCACAATCAAGGCAGAGCCTATCCCTCTCCTTAGGTCGATGGTCTCTTTAAATCGTATCCAGCCCAACAGCGTTGCCGCGGGCGCTTCAACCAAAGCGTTTATGGCGCGCACCAGAGCAGCTGGTGCAAGGGTTAATGCAGCAAACCAGCAGGCCGAGGCCGCTGCACCTGTAAATCCGGCGGACCACGACGCTCGCCCATCAGCTGCCAGTGCCGCTAAGGCACGGCGGTCAAACAGCCATAAAATGCCTCCCAAAACAAAACTTTGTAGGGTTTGCACACAAACAAGCGTGAAAGTAGCAGAAAAGAGTGGCGCGCCCGGATCAATCGCCAGGCCGCACAATCGGTAACAATTGGCCGAGACGGCAAAGCACGCCCCGGACGCTAGCCCGAAGAAGCCAGCTTTAAAGCCTGCAATCCCCCCAGCGATCCCCTTGGTCGGCCAGGATGCCAGCAACAGGCCAGCCGTCGCGCCCCAAATGCCGAGCCAGCCCCACAGACTTAGCCGGTCACCTAGAAACAGCACCCCTACCACTGCTGCCAAAGGCAAGCTCATATGCTGAAAAGTTGACCCAAGGCCAAAGCTAGAGGCGCGCATCGCTTGAATGAGGGTTGCTGTCGCACACACTTGTGCGGTGGCGCCAAGGGGGGCGGCAAACCAGAAATCAGAGCCGATCTTAAAGGTCGAAGGCGGGGCCAACCACCACACAAGGCCTAAAAACAAACAGGCGAACGGTAAGCCATAGAGAAAGCGGACTAAGGTCGCCCCCCAAGGGCCCGCTTGATCCGATAACCCCCGTTGCGCGGCGTTGCGCAGGATTTGAAGGAACCCTGCCACCAAGGCCAAAGGGACCCACAATGTGTTCATTTAAGCAGCCTTGCAAAAAGGGAAACGGACAAACGCATAAGTGGCGGCTTTGGCGTGCTTCTTCCGCGCTTCCGCCCTAAACACGCCACAAACCGAGCCCAAGTGGAAATTGAGGGACTTACGGTTGCACCCAGGGCGCATGCGTGGCCTAGTGGCGGGTGTGGAGGGCTTTATCATGGTAGAACGGACAAATCTTTTAGCTGCGGCCGGTATCTTGGCATTAGGGATCGCGTTTGCTGGATTCTCAGCTGGGCAATCCCTCGTGCATTCGCGATTGGGCTTTCGCACGGTCACAGTCAAAGGTCTTTCAGAGCGCCCCGTCAAGGCCGACCTCGGCTTTTGGTCGATCAGCTTTGTAGCGACGGGTGACTCCTTGGAAGAAGCGCGCCAAGCACTGACCACGTCTGAAGCTTCGGTGAAGGCGTTTCTGACGGCGCGCGGCTTTCCAGCCACCGCCTATCAAGTGCAAAACATTCGCGTCGAAGATAAATTAGCCAACGCCTATTCCGGCGGCCTGAACGGCCCACGCTATATTTTGACAGAAAACCTGATGGTGAAAACCACCGAAGTCGACAAGCTGGCGGAAGCGTCGCGCAATAGTGGCGATTTGTTGAAAGAAGGCGTAGTGTTTGCCAATGATGGCTCCTCGTCGGGTCCTTCCTTCCAATTCACGGGCTTGAATGACCTCAAAGGCGCACTCTTAACCGAAGCAACCCAACGCGCTCGGGAGGCGGCCGATAAATTTGCTAAAGAATCTGGAGCCAAAGTCGGGGCCATTCAAAATGCCAATCAGGGCGTGATCGAGGTCAATCCCGCCGTCGAAATCCCGGATAGCCCACCAGATCGCCAGATCGACAAAAAGGTTCGTGTGGTTACGACGATCACCTATTTCCTGAAAGATTGATCAGGCTGGTGCCTGTCCCACTACACCGCCCCATAGGACCGTGTCAGCCCTACTCCAGACCTCCTATCGCAAATGCGATAGGGCCACACCTTCGCGTCACCAGGGCTCAGAGGGACGATTAATGGAGTTCGTAAGCCCCCCTACTTCCGCATCGGGCTTGAGAACTTCGGGTCGGTCAACAAAGCAGTGTCGTCTAGGGTGCGCAGGAAGGCCGCGAGGGCTGCTTTGTCAGTGAGCGATAGGTTAAGGCGTTGTGGCGGGCCGTTGCGTTGCAGGCGGTTATCTAAGGCAGGGCCAGGTTGGATGCCGCTATTATAATGCTCGACCACTTGTTCGAGGGTGGTAAAGCGGCCGTCGTGCATGAAGGGGCCACCGACGCCCATATTCTTGAGTGAGGGTGACTTGAAGATGCGGGTCTCCCCCGCGTCCAAGCCGTTAGAAAGGGAGTTCGGGGCCAAGGCAAAGGTGGGTGCGGTGTGGCACGCGGCACACCCTGCCCCGCCTTGATTAGGTGGGTTGAAATAGAGCGTGCGGCCGCGGTTCTCTTGTGCCGTGAAATTCGGCAAATCGACACCTAAGTTACGATTGGGGCCAGTGGCGCTGAACACGCTAGCATAGCCTGTGTCCCACTTACTGCCGGTGGAGACCATGGCGCGCTCAAACTGGGCCAAGGCCTGTTGGATGCGGGCCTCAGTGATGGTGGGGCTGCCGAAAGCAAAGTTGAACAGGTCTGGGTAATAGGTCGTGGCGCTCATCTTGGTGATGAGGGCAGCAATACCGCCTGCGGCAGTGTCCCAGCCCATTTCGACGACATTCTGGATCGGTTGGGTGGCTTGGGCCTCAACACTCGCCGCGCGCTTGTCCCAGAACATGGTGCCAGGGCGATAAAATCTGATGTTGCCCAAACGCATGGAATGGGCGTCGGTGAAGGTCGTGCCAGAGACGCCGATGCTAAACTGGCGAGGGTCGCTGAAGCCATTGGCTTGGCGGTGGCAGGAGGCGCAGGAAATGGTGTCATTCACGCTGATGCGGCGATCATTAAAGAGGACCCGGCCAAGGCTAGCTGCCCGATTGGTGATGGCATTATTGGCTGGGGTGTTATCGTCTGCCGTGACGGTGCCATCATAATAGGCTGGCAATGTCGGGCTAGCGAAATTGTCTAAGGCGTTGAAGTCGATGGTTGTGAACTCAGCAACGCCGGCTGGCGTGGCGACGGCCCCATTGGGCACAACACTGACATTGGCAGAGGCTGGCCCCGTACCGACGGCATTGATGGCCCGAACGCTGCAGATATAGGTCAGGCCATTCGAGAGGCCTGTCACCGTCGCTGGACTGTTGGAGCCTGAGGCGCTGACACTCGCGGTGCCATTGGTGCAGGTAACACTGTAGCTTGTGATGGGTGAGCCACCGGTGATCAGAGGTGCGGTAAAAGCGATGCTGGCCCCTCGATCCGCAGGTGTAGCCGCGCCGATGGTGGGCGCTGCGGGGGCAATAGGTAATCCCGGGGTCGCGCTGGCGGCGGTAGAACTGGCGCTGGTGCCTGTTGCATTGGTGGCGGTGATTGAGCAGCTATAGGCTGTGCCATTGGAGAGGCCTGTGACGTCAATTGGGCTTGTGGTGCCGATGCCGGCGCGCGTGGCACCCCCGGCTACGCAACTGGCTGTATAGCTGGTGATTGCAGATCCGCCTGTCGCCGTGGGCGCTGAATAATGCACCTTGATGGAGGTATTGCTGGGATCAAGCGCAACCAAGGTCGGCGAACCTGGAACGGTCAAGGTGACGCCGACGCCAGCGGAGCCTGTGTCGCCAGTTCCACCGCCACCGCCACATCCGGCCAAGGCCCCTAGACCTAGAAGGACCAGAAAGGAAACGAGAGCTGGTGAAAATTTGAAAGACGGCATGAAAGCTCCCGAAAAAACGGCACTGATAGTGCTGATAACGGGTGAGGCTTTGGTTTCCGTCGTGAACTCATGACAATTTCTCGCGATTTCGTGATAATCGTGGTCAATGGCAAAAAAAGAGGCCGCATCCAGTGAGAATGCGGCCCTTTGAGGCGGCCTCTTGGGGGAGGAGACACCGATCAGCGTACGAGACGCGAAACTATCGAGTGTCCGCAGCTGAGGCTCACTGCCACTCCTAAGTAGGGATGCCGTGGCTGAATAAAAAGGGCCAAGCGGGTTAAGCAGGACTGCAAAAATGCATGGCTAGTTGCAGTACGCCGCGGGCGTTTCTGCATTTGACATCGCAGAAGGCTTCCCCCATTGGGCGCGCTACCGCTAAAGTACGGCATGATCGTCGGCATCGCTTGCTTCTTGGCACTTTTGGTTGCGTGGGTTGTCACCCGTCTTATGATGGAATGGGCGATTGCAGACGTGCCAGATGCCGCACGAAAATTGCATCGCGCGCCCATGCCGACCGCTGGCGGGGTGGGCATCATGGCGGGCACCTTAGCCGGATACATCTATTTGAGTTGGCATTTCGACTTCGTTGTTAGCGAAGCTTGGACTTGTCTGGGCTTGGCTGTAGCAGGGGGCGCGCTCGGCTTTTGGGATGACCGCAGCGCGATTGGGCCGAAAATCAAGCTCCTGATCATGATCGCGATCACCTCCGTCTTTGTGATCGGGGACATGCGGATTGAGGGTCTCATGATCTGGCCGGGAGTGGATTTAGAATTGGGGCCGCTGATCGGCGGTCTCGGCACCATGTTGTGGCTGTTGGTGATGGTCAATGTGGTGAACTTCATGGATGGGGCAAATGGCCTCTCGATCGGGTCAAGCGCGGTGGGCCTCGCCTGCTTGAGTGGGTTGTGCTGGGCGGAGAGCACGTTCGGCGCATCTGGGGCGACCAACCTCGCAATCGTGGGGAGCTATGTCCAAATTTGTGCGGTCGCATGTTGCGGATTTTTGTATTGGAACGTCAATGGCGGTCGGATTTTTGCTGGCGATGCCGGCGCACTTTTTGTGGGGTTAGCCATTGGGGCATTAAGTGTATGGGCAGTCATTTGGGAAGTGCACCCCCTCTCAGTCGCGACCTGCTTTCTCCCGCTCTTGGCTGATTCCATCCTCACAATCATTTGGCGCGCCCGTCATAAGGCCAATCTCCTGCAATCCCATGCCGATCACGTCTATCAGCTTGCCATCCGGTCGGGCCGCCCTCACCTGCAGGTGGCAGCACTTTATTGGCTCGCGACTGGGCTATGCGGGGCCGTTGCGCTTTTGGCAACGACAGGCGGCGTAGGCTGGATCAGCTTAGGTTTCGGGCTTTGCCTCTTGTGCCTGGTCGTCACCCTCGAGCGTGTTCGCGCCCATTATCTTGCAATTCTGTCAAAGCAGGCTGGCTAATAACGGCCGATCTCTCTAGAAAAGTCTCACAAAACATAGGTCTCCCTCACATTGACGTGGCTGGACGAGACTCTCAAAATAAGTCAGGTTAACGCATGGACTGGGACAAGCTCAAAACCTTTCACGCCGCCGCAGATACCGGCAGCCTCACCGCCGCCGCCGAAAAAGTCGGCCTGTCGCAATCGGCTGTTAGCCGTCAAATCGCGGCGCTTGAAGATGGGTTGGGCGTTCCTTTGTTTCATCGCCACGCGCGGGGCCTAATCCTGACCGGGCCCGGCAAAGTATTGCAACAATCGACGGGCCAGATGGCGACGATTGCAGCCGTAGCAGAGTCCAATCTGAAAGACGCGCGCGACCGCCCGCAAGGCGAACTGATCGTGACCGCCCCAATTGGTATTGGTGCGACTTGGCTGGCACCCCGCTTGGGTGGCTTTATGGACGCCTATCCAGACGTCTCTTTGCGCTTGCTTCTTGATGACCGTGAGCTCGACCTCACCACCTTGGAAGCCGAATGCGCGATCCGCCTGTGGGAGGCGACCCACGCAGACCTGATCCAGCGGAAGATCTTGTCGATCACCACCTCGCTCTATGCCTCTCGGGACTATATCGCCAAGCACGGTATGCCCAAGACACCAGAGGATTTGGCCAATCATCGGGTGATTGCCTATGGCGCGCGCTCGGGCGACCCTATGAAGGTGCTGGACTTTGCCCTCACCCTGGGCCGGGAAGATCATCGCCCGCGCGAAGCGGCGCTGACGATCAACAATGTCTCTGCATTGGTAAAGGCCGTGGTTGCAGGCCTTGGCATCGGGGGCCTGCCAGATTATCTGGCGCAAGCCGACACCGGCCTCCTGCGGGTCTTTCCAGAGACAGATGGGCCGAATATCGATGTCTTCTTCATCTATCCCGCAGATTTGCGCCGATCAAAACGGATCGCGGCATTCCGACAATATTTGTTGGAGCAAGCGGTAAACTGGAAGGGCTAAGGCGTAAGAGGCCCTGCCCTCCCAAAATGTTGACTTAGGTCTTCGTAACAGCAGCAGTTTGACCGAAGAGAGATTTGGCCGCAGCCTTCATGTCTTCCTTGGATTGCTCGCCCGCTGGCTTACGCAAATCCGCGCCCACTGCATTACCGGCGATAACGGCTGGACGGGCGTCGATGGCTTCAAACCAAGCTTTGACATGGGGAAACTCTTCAAGATCTTGGCCAAACAATTTCGCACCACGAACCCAAGGATAAGAAGCCATATCGGCGATGGAATAATCACCTGCAAGATACGGGGTTTCTTTAAGCTGGCGCTCCATAACGCCATATAAGCGATTGACCTCGTTGGTGTAACGGGTCTGGCCGTATTCGATTAATTTCGGATCGTCGACCAGATTGGGCGCATAAAGACGGAAGTGGCTGGCTTGGCCCGACATGGGCCCAAGGCCTGCCATTTGCCACATCACCCATTCGTCGACCTTCACGCGGCCGCGCTCGTCACTGGGATAGAATTGGCCAGTCTTGCGGCCAAGATATTGCAGGATGGCCCCGCTCTCAAACACCGAGATTGGCTGACCGTCTGGCCCATTGGGATCAACAATCGCTGGCATACGGTTATTCGGGCTGATGGCGAGGAAAGCAGGCTCGAATTGCTCGCCCTTGCCGATATTGACGGCTTTCATGACGTAGGGCAGCCCCATCTCTTCCAAAGCAATGGAGATTTTCCAACCATTCGGGGTTGGCCAATAATAAAGTTCGATGGGGCTTTGACTTGGCTGCGACATGAGCATTTTCCTGTTTTATGACCCAGGACTTGCGCCGGTTAGCCTCAAGTCGGGTTTCGCCATCTTAAGCGCAAGCTGGGAAAATCGAACAGGGCCTATTTGAATTTCTTAACAGTGGACGCCCTACTTTGAACCTTTCCCTTCTTCTTCGAACTGAAACAAGGTTTCAAAGGGCACCGACAAAGCCCTAGCCATGCGAAAAGCCAGCTCAAGCGAAGGCGCATATTTCTCGGCCTCTATCGCTAAAATGGTCTGGCGGGTTGCTCCCACAAGATTGGCAAAGTCCTGCTGGGTTAGCCCTGCTTGAGTTCGCAATTGCCGGATCTGGTTGAGCACGCGGCCCTTTGCGACAGCCATTAGGATAAGCGACCCAGAACAAGGATCATGACCTGCTTAACCCCATGGCACAAGAACAAGACCGACATCAAAACAAAGAACAAGGTTGGCAAATGCTGGATATTCAAGGTCCAGTGGACTGGGGTTGGAAAAGTCGATTGCAACAGGATTTGCCAGATGAGCACATTGATTGCACAAAACCCCACAAGCAGGCCAAATCGATCTGCTCGAGCAATGATTTGTTCGTCCCGCTCGTCCTCCAATGCCCCCTGCTGGCGCATGTAATTTGCCCAAATACTTACAGCACCCTCACCCACAGTGCCGAGGCCCAGAACAAATAACCAAGTCCGCCAGATATGGCGCGCCTCTTGGTCAGGGATAGCCCAACCATCTGTCATATTGGCTGTCAGATAGGCGAAGATGCAAATCCCAATCGCGAGCGATAAGCCAGCCCTTTTTTCCGCAAGTGTCATGTGTAAGACCTTTCATCGTGCCAAAATGACAAAGATGTTTTACATAGTCGTGATTAGGCACGGCCTCAACAAATGTCAAACATCTTATACATTTCACGAAACTGTTTTGCCTGAGACGCTTTGACGCCTTGAGGTTTGAGTGCCCTTCCCCTAGAAGCCAAAGCCGTTTTGGAGCCCCTGACCATGCCCGAGTCTGTTATCAAACCCGTATCCATGAAAACCTATGACACCGACTTTGCCGGGTTTTCGAAAGAATTGGGTGGCTGGTTTGAGCGGTTTGGCTTTGCGATTGTCGCGGACCATGGCGTAGATCAGAAAGTCATCGACGCCACGTTGGAGAAAGCCAAGGCCTTCTTCGCTTTGCCGGTGGAAGTGAAGAAATCCTATAAGTCGCCAGTCGGTGCGGGTCAGCGCGGCTATACCGCCTTTGGGGTGGAGACAGCTAAAGATCATACCATCGCGGACTTGAAGGAATTCTGGCACCAAGGCCGGGATTTGTCGGAAGATCATCGCTTTGCAAGCGTGATGCCCCCCAATGTGCCTATGCCTGAGGTGCCTGACTTTGATGCCAGCCAGAAGGCGATGTTTGAAGATTTCGACCATTTAGGCAAACGCATCCTGCGGGCTATCGCGACCTATTTGGAGCTGCCAACCGACTATTTCGACGATAAGGTTGCCGAAGGCAATTCGATCCTGCGCACCCTGCATTATCCAGCCCTTGGCCCCGAAGTTACCCCTGGGGCCATTCGCGCGGGTGCCCATGGCGACATCAATGTGATTACGCTATTGCTGGGTGCAGAAGAACCTGGCCTACAATTGCTAGATAAATCAGGCCAATGGCAGGCTGTTACTGCACCAGAAGGCTGTGTGGTGATCAATATTGGCGACATGCTGGCCCGCCTCACCAATGATCGTCTACCCTCAACCGTGCATAGAGTTATCAACCCAGAACCAGAGCGTGCGCGATTTGCCCGCTATTCTTCGCCATTTTTCCTGCACTTCTCGCCAGACGTATTGATCGAAACTCTGCCAATGAATGGGCCGATTAAATACCAACCAATCAACGCACAGGCGTTTTTAGAGCAGCGGCTTCGCGAAATTAGGCTTGCTTAGTCACCTTTTGTTATGATTTTAGGCGAAAACAGCCTAAATCACTGGCATCTTGGATGAAATTGCCCGGATTTTTGCGCCTTTCGGGCAACACTCTCGAAGGCTTGCAGTCAAGAGGCGGAAAAACGCTTCCCGCGTGTTGCAGGTTGAAAGCGAGCAGTCTAACGATATAACAGACCGAGATGTATTCATCTTCGGACAACAAAGGCCAATCCCCAGTTTTGCTGGGTTTGGACCAAAAAAATTTTTTTGGGGAAACACACATGCGTTCAAACAGCACTTCTAAGATCAGCCGTATTGCGCTGCTTTCGTCCATTTGCTTTGCCGGCCTCGGCTTTGCTGGCGTCGCACAAGCCCAAACCGCTCCGGCTGCAGCAGCCGAACAGGAAACCGAAGTCGTTATCGTGACGGCGACCAAGCGCGAAACCACCTTGCAATCCATCCCGGTTGCGGTGTCGGTGACTTCGGCTGACACGATCAGCAAGGCACAAGTTCGCGACTTGAACGACATTCAAACTTTGGTTCCATCGCTGCGCGTCAGCACCAACCAAAGCTCCACCAACGCAACCTTCATCATTCGCGGCTTCGGCAATGGTGCGAACAATGCGGGTATCGAACCTTCGGTCGCGATCTTTATTGACGGCGTTTACCGCTCGCGCGCAGGCGCTTCGATTGGTGATCTTCCAAACCTTCAGCGCGTCGAAGTGTTGCGTGGCCCACAATCCACTCTGTTCGGCAAGAACGCTTCTGCGGGCGTGATCTCGCTGGTCACCCGCGAGCCAAAGTTTGAATATGGTGGCTCCGCAGAATTGAGCTACGGCAACTTCAACGCGATTGTTGCTAAAGCTGACATCACTGGCCCGCTGGGTGAAAACGCAGCGGGTGCGTTGTCGTTCGGCTACAACAAGCGTGATGGTTATGTCGAAAACATTGGCCTTGGCGTCGACATCAACAACCGCGACCGCTTCAATGTGCGCGCAGATTTGCTGATCAAGCCAAGCGACAACCTCAAGGTTCGCTTGATTGCAGACTATGACAAGCTCGACGAATTGTGCTGCGCTGTGGCCAACGTATTGAGCGGCCCTGCAAGCGCCGCCATCAAAGCAATCGGCGGCCGGATCGTTGAAAACTCCTCGTTCGGTGATCGGGTGTATTCCGACGTTCCACCAACCAACATGATCGAAAACCGCGGCGTTTCGATGCAAGTCGATTATGACTTTGGCAAATTGTCGTTTACGTCGATCTCGGCTTATCGCAACTCGTACGGTGAACAAGACGGCGACGTCGACTTCACAAGTGCCGGTTTGGCAAGCGTGCCGCAAATTCTAGACATCGACACACTGACCCAAGAATTCCGTTTGACGTCAAACTATGACGGCCCACTCAACTTCTTGCTCGGCGGCTACTTGTTCAAAGAAAACATCAAGCAAGAATCGGCCGTGGTTTATGGAAAAGACTTCCGCAACTATGTGCTGGCTCTAACCGGTGGGGCTTCCTCGCCAATCCTGCTGATCGAAGCAACAAACCGTCTTCCATCGGGCACTTATTTTGCTAAGGGCACCGGAATGGAAGAAAAGTTTGGTTTGGATGCAGACGCTCAATCGATCTTTGGTACCGTTGATTACAAAATTACGGATGCCCTCACCATAACCGGCGGTTTCAACTACACCAAAGACGCCAAAAAAATTCGCACCGATGCGAAGGCAACTGAACCATTTGCGAACCTCGATCTGGTTGTGTTTGGGGACGCCTTCTATGCAGGCGCCTTGACGCCGGCAATCGGGGCAGCCGGTGCGGCAGCCTATGCACGCTCGATCGCAGGGGTGGCATGTCCTCAACCTCCATCCCCATTGGGCTTGCCAACCTGTAACGCTTTCTTGGGCCTCACAGCGGTTCAGTTCCAGCGTCCATTCCTGAACGTCCCAAATGTGGTTGAAAGCGGTCGCTCGAACGACGAGAACACCACCTATTCGGTCCGTCTTGCATGGGAAATCAATGACAACTGGAACGCCTACGCCAGCTATGCAACTGGCTTTAAGGCAACATCGTTCAACCTGTCACGCGACTCCAAGCCATCACCAGCGGACTTCATTCCTGGCAGCGCCATCACAAACCCGCCACCTTCGAGAATTCGGAGTGCTGGTTTGGCTCTGACGAACTTGGGAACGGGCAGCCGCTTTGCTGGGCCTGAAGAAGCTTCGGTCTATGAAATCGGCTTGAAAGCACGTTTCTCGAAAGGTGCTTTTAACCTGACCTTGTTTGATCAAGCCATTGACGGCTTCCAATCAAACACCTTCACCGGAACAGGCTTCATTCTGGCAAACGCCGGTAAGCAGTCGACCAAGGGTGTCGAATTTGATGCGACTTATCGCCCTATTCGTCCGCTCATCTTGACCTATGCAGCCACCTATCTGGATCCGTTGTATGACGACTTCAAAGGCGGACAGTATGGGGACTATACCGGCCTTACCCCAGCGGGTATTGCCGAATTCACCTATAATGCGTCGGCAACCTTCATCCAGCCATTGGCTAATGACAGCCGTATCACCTATCGGGCAGACTATTTCTGGACGTCTGAGACTCAGTTGGCACAAGGGTTGAACCTGAGCACTCTTCCAAATGTGGCTGCCCGTAACGCTGCTAACTTGAAGGCGGGTGAAGCTTATACCTTCCAGCCAATCAGCCTCAATGCCAGCGTCACGTTTGCAACGAGCAATGGCTGGGAGCTCAGTGCCTGGAGCCGTAACCTGACGGACGAGCGTTACTTGACCACCATCTTCAACAGCGTCGCCCAAGACGGCTCCGTCTCGGGCTACCCAAGCCCACCACGGACCTACGGCGTGTCGGTGAAGCACATCTGGTAAGCTTCGGCTGACCTAGATCAAATCAGAGCCCTCAACCTTCGGGTTGGGGGCTTTTTTTGTGGGGGTGGACCAAAGCCAAAAAACAGATGGGGACTTCCCATTTGCACCAATCAACCTAAACCCATTGCCATGAACCAGCCCGATGACCTCCTCGCCCTCGACCCCACTGCAGAACGCGATATGCCCTATCAGGCTGGCAGCCCAGACGCCCCTGCCCGCGCTCCGCGCCCCAAGGATGCGGCAACGCTGATCTTGATCCAGCATACCCAGTCTGGGCCCAAAATCCTTATGGGTCGGCGGGCCAGCGGTCATAGCTTCATGCCAGACAAATACGTGTTCCCAGGTGGCAAAGTAGACCGTTGCGACCGCTTCGTTGACGCCCATGATGAGTTGCATCCTCAATCGGCGGAGGACCTCTCAAAGGCCAATAAAACCCGACACCCGCGCGCCTTTGGATTGGCGGCAATCCGCGAAACTTGGGAAGAAACTGGCCTGTTGATTGGCAAGCCAGGCTCGTTACCCGTGCGGACATTGGATGCGGGCTGGACCAGCTTTAAAGCGGCAGGCATCGCTCCTCACCTCAGCCCACTTCACTTCTTCGCCCGCGCGATC
The DNA here is from genome assembly GCA_040383035.1 of Hyphomonadaceae bacterium. Classification (GTDB taxonomy): domain Bacteria; phylum Pseudomonadota; class Alphaproteobacteria; order Caulobacterales; family Aquidulcibacteraceae; genus Aquidulcibacter. The sequence continues at coordinate 24,171 of JBEIEG010000007.1, forward strand.
ACGCCGCCCCAACGCCATAAGCGATTTGATGCACGCTTCTTCATCGCCAATGCCGAAGAGGCGCTCTATGATATGCGACCAGCACGCGATGGAGCGGAGATGCAAGACTTACGTTGGTTCAGTCTAGACGAGGCTTTCGGCTTGGATTTGCCCAATGTCACCCGTTTCATCTTGACCGAAGTTCAAACCCGCTTGCAGAGCCCAGATCAGCCGCATAGCCCCGCTTTCCTGCGTTGGGGCCGGACTGGCCCCCTGATGGACCGCTTATGAGCGAACCCAGCATGAGTGCGGCGACTTGGGCCGGCATTGGTACCGCGCTTAGCTGCGGCCTGATTGCGGCTGTCGGAATTGCCATCAACGCCCCCTTGTTCGCTCTGACGCTGGACGACACGGGCATGACCCCCACAGAGGTCGGCTTCCTGATGACCTTTGCCGGATTGGCGGGTCTATTATGCACACCCGTCGTTCCTTGGCTGATGGGGCGCTTTCCCGTGAAGGGGATCCTAGGCGGAGGTCTCTTGGCCTCCAGCGCTATGTTCCTCTTGTACCCCGTAACAGACAATATTTGGGTGTGGACGGCGATCCGCTTTGGCTTCTCCACCTCGTTGACGATTATCTTCGTAGCGTCAGAAGCTTGGTTCCTAGAACTTGCACCCGCCCATTTGCGCGGCCGCCTACTGGGGCTCTATGCTGCGACCTTCGCAGGTGGCTTTGGCATTGGTGGGTTCGTCATTGCCCAATTGGGTCATCAGGGCCCCGCTACGCCCTATGCCGGTGCGGCGATCATGGCATTGGCCACCCTGCCCCTGCTCCTATTCAAAACGCCAGCCGCCACCCGGCCAGAAGGCGCTGAGGCTCATCCCTCAGCCCTCCTCGCCCGCCTGATGATCGCACCTGCGCTCTTCGTGCCAGCCTTTGCGATGGGTGCAATTGAGACCAGCGCCTTCAACCTCTTCCCTCTCTGGGTCCGTGAGGTGGGCTTTGAGGACGCCGCGGCGGGATATCTGATTGCTGCCAGCGGACTAGGCAATATCTTGCTGCAGGGGCCCATCGGGATGCTAGCGGACCGCTATGGACGCACCCGCACCCTGCTCTGCGTCGCGGTCATCGGCTTTATCGGTCCATTCCTGCTGATGACAGTTAAATCACCGACAGAGGCCTATGCGATTTGCTTCTTGTGGTCTGGCTGCGTCACTGGCTTCTATACCTTGGGCCTGATGGGGCTTGCAGAGCGCTTTGGTAGAACTGAACTGGCTGGCGCAAATGCGGCCTATGGTGGCAGCTATGGCGTTGGACAATTGATCGCACCCTTGGCCGGTGGCACCCTCCTTCAAACCCTTGGCCCGTCGGGCTTTCTGGCTGGCCTCGCTGTAATGGCCCTCACACCGATTTGCGCCATCGCTGTGCAGCATCAAGCGCAGAGAAAGTCTTGACCTTTGCCGCAGTTTAGGGTCTAAGCGCCCCCTCAGATTCACCCATACCGCAACCGCGGGAGATTTATCATGGCCAAACCGGCCTCCATCAAAATCCGCCTGAACTCGTCTGCTGGCACCGGCTTCTTCTATGTCACCAAGAAGAATGCACGCACCAAGACCGAAAAACTGCGCATGAACAAGTACGACCCAGTCGTGCGGAAGCATGTTGAGTTTGTCGAAGGCAAAATTAAGTAAGCCTCTCCCTTCGGTGAGATCGGCCTTTTAGGCGCGCTTTGGATATCCAGAGCGCGCTTTTTGGTTTGGGCCGTCGACAGGTATAGAAATCTATCCCCCTGCTTGTGAGAGGCCTGTACTCTAGGGCCAAGGCTTAGTGCTCTCCTGTTTCTTCGGCCCGCCTTTTGGAGGCGCGGGGAGGCTTAGAAGAAAACACTTAGAAGCGCTTTGGTGCCTATTCTGGTCACCCAACCGCTGTCTCAATTGTTCCTGCGACCTCTGGGTCGTCAAGTGTCCGTTTTCTGCGAAAACGGATCGCCCCGCGACGCAGCAAAGCTGCGCACTTGACTACCAAGATGTCGCGCTAATCCTAGACGATCCATTTTGGTGAAACAGGGTTTCCACCAAAATGGGTCTAAGTGAAAAGGAATCCATCTTTAGGCGCAATGCTTGCGCTCATGTACTGGCAACAAAGCTGCAGCCCCCTACATCCCCAATTCCAAGCGCTCCAGCCGCTTGATCTCGTCGCGCAGGCGGGCGGCCTCTTCAAACTCAAGGTCCGCTGCTGCGGCGCGCATCCGCTTCTCAAGGTCGGCCAGTGCCGCTTTGAAATTATGGCCGGGTGCGCCAGCCTCTGGTAGGGCCTCCGCCTTGCCCCTGCCCTTACCCTTGCCTTTGACGTTCGCAGTAGCATCGCCTTCGGCCCCCAGACCAATCGTGACGCCTTCCTTGCCATAAGGGCTATTGAGGATGTCATGAATGTTAGAGCGGATGGATTGAGGCGTGATGCCGTTGGCCTCGTTCCACGCCACTTGTTTGGCGCGACGGCGATCGGTCTCGTCAATGGCGCGCTTCATCGAGCCCGTGATGGAGTCGGCGTAGAGGATCACGCGACCATCGACATTGCGCGCCGCCCGACCAATCGTCTGCACCAGACTGGTTTCAGAGCGTAAGAAGCCTTCTTTATCGGCGTCGAGAATACAAACCAACTGACACTCGGGAATATCAAGACCCTCCCGCAAGAGGTTGATCCCGATCAGAATATCGAAATTACCAAGGCGAAGGTCGCGAATGATCTCAATCCGCTCCACCGTATCAATATCGCTGTGCATATAGCGGACCTTGAGGCCCTGCTCATGCATATATTCGCTCAGATCTTCGGCCATCTTCTTGGTCAAAGTCGTAACTAAGACGCGACCACCTGCGGCAATGGTAGTCCGTGACTCGGCGATACAATCATCGACTTGGGTAAAGCCTTGGCCCGTCACGGGGCGTATTTCGACAGGTGGGTCGATCAGCCCGGTTGGGCGGATGACTTGCTCAACAAACACCCCGCCAGTCTGGTTCATCTCCCACGGCCCCGGCGTTGCCGACACACTGATGGTCTGGGGCCGCATTGCGTCCCATTCCTCAAACCGCAGCGGCCGATTGTCCATGCAGGAGGGCAAGCGGAAGCCATAATCCGACAAGGTCTTCTTGCGGCTATAATCGCCCCGGAACATCCCGCCGATTTGAGGAATCGTCACATGGCTTTCGTCGACAAATACCAGTGCATTGTCGGGGATGTATTCAAACATGGTCGGTGGCGGCTCGCCCGGATTGCGTCCAGAGAGGTAACGGGAATAATTCTCAATCCCAGCACACGAACCAGTCGCCAACAGCATCTCAAGATCAAAGTCCGTGCGTTGTTTCAGGCGTTGGCCTTCAATCAACAGACCATTTTGCTCAAACCATTCCACGCGGGCCTTGGCCTCGGCCTTAATCTTCTCGATGGCTTGGCTCAGCGTTGGGCGCGGCGTTGTGTGGTGGCTATTGGCATAGACTTTGATAGCTTCAAGGTCGGCCGTCTTCTTGCCCGTGAGCGGGTCAAACTCATGGATCGCTTCGACTTCATCGCCAAAGAACAAGACACGCCAAGCCCGGTCCTCATAGTGGGCGGGAAAGATATCGAGCGCATCACCGCGCAAGCGGAAATTGCCGCGCGCGAAATAAATGTCGTTCCGCTTATACTGCAGTGCTACCAAGTCGCGTGTCACCGTTTGTGGATCGGCTCGATCACCCGGTTTCAAGACAAAGGTCATGGAGGAATAGCTCTCCACCGAGCCGATGCCATATATGCACGAGACCGAAGAAATGATGATCACATCATCGCGCTCGAGAATGGCGCGGGTGGCCGCATGGCGCATCCGGTCGATCTGTTCGTTGATATTGCTCTCTTTCTCGATATAGGTGTCGGTCCGCGGCACATAGGCTTCGGGCTGGTAATAATCATAGTAAGAGACGAAATATTCGACCGCATTATTGGGAAAGAAATTCTTGAACTCCCCATAGAGCTGCGCCGCCAGCGTCTTATTATGGGCGAGGATCAGCGCAGGCCGCTGCAGCCGATTGATCACTTGCGCCATGGTAAAGGTCTTGCCAGAGCCTGTAACGCCCAACAGCACCTGATCCTTGTCCCCTTCTTGGGCGGCTTCACACAGAGCCTCAATCGCGGCGGGCTGGTCGCCGGCTGGTTGATAGTCGCTTACCAATTCAAAGCGCTTACCGCCTTCAAACTTCTCTGGCAGATCGGGGCGATGGGGCTGCCAAGCGGGCGGAGCAGCACTGCCGCGCGCATCGAGCACATTATAGTCAAAATCATAGACGAACGGGTCACCCGCAAACTCAACCCCCGTAACCGTTTGCGCATTGGGCTTGGGATCATCCAGAGCATCGGCCTCAGCCCGCAACTTCTTAATATTCTCCCAC
>JBEIEG010000008.1:0-27116 GCA_040383035.1 Hyphomonadaceae bacterium
AAGCTTGTGAGAGGATTATTAGGGCCACCAGCAGCAGCAAATAGGGCGGCACTTGGAGGCAGGTTCTTGAAAGCGCTGGGGAAGGTGTTTTCCTGTGCAGCTGCCCAGTCGCGCTGGCTGATCATGCGGTTGGCAATATTGAGAATGGTTGCGCGCGGTGAAGTTGGCTCGGGAAACAGCGCGACCCCTAAAGCCGCCGCGCGTGCCTGCAGCCTCATATAGCTTGCGCCGATTTGTACCCCACCGGCATTTGGCTGCCCCGGCAGATCGTACAGCGTGTTCAGCCTGCCGCCGATCCGGTTTGAAGCTTCCAGCACCAAAACATCGACGCCCTCGGCCTCGAGCCGAAGTGCGGTCTCAAGACCGGAAATCCCTGCCCCGACCACAATCACTTGCGCGGATAGGTTCTGTCTTGCCCGGACGGGCAAGGACACCGTACTGGCCGAGAGGCCCAAAACAGCAGCGCGGCGGGAAAGACCTGCTTCCATGTTGATTTGTTCCTTAAGTAAGTCGAGGCGTCCTGTCCGTCTTTTGGCTGATAGGGGTGAAGGGATTTGGTGGATTTTTTTCCCCTAGTTTTGGTGCACTCTGAAAGATTATACCATTACCTTCTTCTCGCAAGTACCTTTCGGTCACGACCGCGTGGTTCGGTCAAGATGTCGGGCTTCGGTCCGCCAGCCATCTTGACCCCTACGAATTGGCCCATCACACTGTCTGCTAAGCATGAAGAGACTTAGGTGGTGAGGATGCAGATAGAAGCTTTGAATGGCGTTGGCGCTGAGGTCACAGACATTGATCTTCGCCGCATGACCAGCGGTGAAGAAGCACATTTAAAACAAGCTTTTGCGGATCACGGTGTCTTGTTCTTCCGCGACCAAAGCCTAAAGCCGGAAGACCATATTGCGTTTGCTCGTCGCTTTGGGCCAATTAACATCAATCGCTTTTTCAAAGCGACGGAAACCCACCCAGAAATCGCAGAAGTCCGCAAAGAAAAGGACCAGACCACCAATATTGGCGGGGCGTGGCATACCGATCATTCGTATGATCAAGAGCCTGCTTTAGGCTCTGTTCTGGTCGCCCGTAACCTGCCGCAGACAGGTGGGGACACTTTATTCGCCTCCATGTATGCGGCCTATGATGGCCTGTCAGACGGTTTGAAAGACACCCTGTCGCGGCTGCGCGCGGTACACTCCAGTCGCCATGTATTCGGGGCACAGGGGGCTTATCGCGACGAGAAAGGTGAGCGGATCGGCAATGCGCAGGCCGCCACCCAGGATGCGGTTCATCCGGTTATAATCACCCACCCTTTGAGTGGCCGCAAAGCACTCTATGTGAACCCAGCCTTCACGTTGCATTTTGAAGGCTGGACCCAGGAAGAGAGCTGGCCCCTACTAAGTTATCTTTATAAGCACGCCACCAACGAGGCCTTTACGACCCGTTTTGTTTGGCAGCCAGGCTCGGTGGCCTTTTGGGATAATCGGGCCACGTGGCACTATGCCCTCAATGACTATCACGGCGACTTTCGCTTGATGCACCGGATAACTATTGAGGGCTGTCCGCTGGTTTAAGCTTTTCCGACACACCAGAGTGCGAAGGCGTGGCTATCAGCCACTTCTTTCAGGCGATCGAAACGGCCCGAAGCCCCGCCATGGCCTGCTGTCATATTGACATCGAGCAGGAACGGCCCTGCTTCAGGGCTAAGCTCCCGCAGCTTTGCCACCCACTTGGTTGGCTCCCAATAGGTGACTTGGCTGTCAGACAGTGCGGTTTGGGCGAACAATGGCGGATAGGCCTTGGTGCCGACTTGGTCGTAGGGGCTATAAGCCATCATATAGTCAAAGGCTTCCTTCGACTTGATTGGGTCGCCCCATTCCGTCCATTCCGGTGGGGTGAGAGGGAGCTCACCGTCGGAAATCGTGTTGATCACGTCGACAAAGGCAACACCCCCAATAACCCCGGCAAACAATTCTGGCCGCTGGTTCATGACCGCCCCGACCAAGAGACCGCCAGCCGAGCGACCTTCAATCACGATCTGCTTGGGTGCCGCAAATTTCTGCTCGACCAAGGCTTCTGCCGCGCGTGCAAAGTCTGAGAAGGTGTTTTGCTTCTTCATCAACTTGCCATCGAGGTACCATTGATAGCCGCGGTCTTGGCCGCCGCGGATGTGCGCGATGCAATAAACCATGCCGCGATCGACTAATGGCAGACGCGCGGTGGAGAAGCTTGCTGGCATCGAAATGCCGTAGGACCCATAGCCGTAGAGCAGGGCGGGTGCAGTCCCATCGATTGGAGTCTTCTTGTGATAGAGGATAGTGAGTGGCACGCGGGCCCCATCGCTGGCAACCGCCACGGTCCGGCGCACGACATAATTGTTCTTGTCGTGACCTGACGGGATTTCCTGCGTTTTCCGAAGGGTGCGACCTTTGGTGTTCAGGTCGTAATCCCATGTCTCAGTCGGAGTTGAGGGTGAGTTATAAGTAAAGCGCAGATTGGTTGTTTTCCACTCAAACCCACGCAAGACCGACAGATCATAAGCTTCTTCTGGGAAGTCGATCTGATGTTCCTTGCCGCTTGTCATGTCCCGGACCGTTAGGCGGGGCAGAGCATCAACCGATTCTTCGCGGACCATATGGCCGGCATAAAGGTTGACGCTCTCAATGAAGCGACCTGCTTCATGGGAGACGAAATCCGTCCAGTTCGCCGCATTGGTCTTGGCGACTGGCGTTTTCGAAATCTTGAAGTCAATCGCGCCGCCAGAATTATTGCGGATATAGAAATGCCCGCCATGGTGATTTGGTAGATATTCAACGCCCTTGCGATACGGCGTAAACCGCTTTGGCTTGGCTGTGGGCGTCGCCAATGGCAGGATTAGAACGTCTGAACTCTCGCTCTGCGACCGATAAATGAGCAGATAATCGCCTGAGGAAGTTTTACCGATACCGGTTTGGAAGGACGCGTCTTTCTCTTCAAAGATCATCACATCGGTCTTCGGGTCTTCGCCCACAATGTGGCGCATGATTTTAGCAACGCGGAAATTGTCGTCCAACAAGCAATAGAAGCAGGTCCGGCCGTCTTTGGCCCAAACCAAGCCCGCTGAGGCACCTTCAATCTTATAAGGCAGATCAGAGCCATTGGCGGTGGCGCGGAAGCGTAAAGTGACCTTGTTGCCGCCTTCATAGTCAACGAAATAGGCCAAGAGGTCTTGGTCCGGGCTTTGTTCCCAATCCTGCAAGCGCCAGAACTTTTCGCCCTTAGACTCTTTGTCGCCATCGATCAAAATTTGTTCGGCGCCGGTTGCTTCGCCCGTGGCGGGATCCACAGCCTTGCGGTAAACGATGGGATATTGGCCTCCTGTGCGGAAGCGTGTGGCATAAGCCCAAGCGCCGTCGCGCGCGGGCACACTTGAATCATCCTGCTTGATTTTGCCCTTCAGCTCTTCAAACAAATCCGCGCGCAGCTTTGCTGTCGGGTCCAAAAGCACGCTCTTGGTGTAGGCGTTTTCGGCTTCAATATGAGTGCGGATGTCAGCACTCAGCTTAGAGGGATCATCAATGACGGCTTGCCAATTAGGGTCGCGCAGCCAGTGATAATTGTCCGTACGGGTCTGGCCATGCTGGGTGATCACATGAGCCACCTTCTTGGCTATTGGCCCCAAGGGCGCACCGTTGCGCGGGGCAGCAGATTGGGCGAAGGCGGGTAAAGCGGTTGAAGCAGTCATGGCGGCACCTGCAAGCAGAACAGATCGGCGGTCAAATGATTGTTGCATTTTGGTCTCCCAAACACGTCAAAGCGTGCGTTCCTTGATGAAGGGCATGAGCAATCATAAGATGGTCGTCAAGTTGCAATTCGTTCATCTTGACGCGGATAATGACATTCTTTCCGTTTGGGGTATAGCAATCTCATGGCCCAACCAACTTTGCGTCAATTATCCTTTCTGACGGCAATTGCCGAGCACGGGTCTTTTGTGGCCGCCGCTGAACAAGCCCTTGTCACTCAACCATCCTTGTCTGCCGCGATCAAAGAGTTGGAAGCGACTTTGGGCACAAAGTTGATTGAGCGAGGCCGAAGCGGGGCAACCCTTACCCCCGCCGGCGAGATTGCCGCCGCGCATGCCCGCGCCATTTTATCCTCTGTTGATCAATTGGCTGAGGCGGTTCAAGTCGCGGCAGAGCCTTTGACAGGTCCATTTCGATTGGGTGTAATCCCAACCATTGCGCCCTTCTTTCTGCCGAAAGTCCTACCGCGTGCGAAAGAGGCGTTCCCAAAGCTAAAACTCTATCTGCGGGAGGATTTGACGGGTCGTTTGATCGATGGTCTCCGCGCGCATACGCTTGATGCTGCTTTGATTGCTCTACCCTATGAGGCGCAGGGCATAGATACCTTGGCTTTGTTCGATGATGAATTTCTGTTTGTCGGCCCCCCAGATCATCCGCTGTCCAAAAAGGCAGTTTTGTCCGCTGCAGATTTAGAGGGCGAGCCAGTCTTATTGCTAGAGGACGGTCATTGCCTGCGCGATCACGCGATTGGCGTATGTGGTATTACAAGGCCCGGTCAGGAAGAAGTGCGTGCGACATCCTTGTTTACCTTGGTGCAGATGGCTGCTGGTGGCCTTGGCATTTCCCTGTTACCCAAAATCGCAGCCGATGCAGGCATTGCCGCTGACGGGCTTGTGGTGCGGCCGTTCAGCCCACCGGTGATCGGCCGTCAAATTGGCTTGGCTTGGCGGCGCAGTTCCGGTCGCCTCATCGAAATCAAGGCACTTTCGGGGATTTTGAAATCGGCATGACCGACGCTTCGCTGCGGCTTGCCGTCACAATTGGCTTACTCAGCTTGTTCGCCATTTGGGAATGGTTAGGCCCTGCGCGGCCGTCACAGGTCAGTTTAGTCCGCCTTGCCCGTCACGGAGCGCTCTCGTTGCTTGGGTCATTGGTCTCACGTCTTGTGCTAGCTGGTGGCTTGGCTTCAGTCGCAAGCTTCGTTCAACTGATCGACTTTGGCTTGGTGAATTGGCTGCAACTGACCGGGCCTTGGGTTTGGATCGTGTGTATTTTGATCTTAGACTTTGCGGTTTGGGGTCAGCATGTTCTTAGCCACAAGATCCCGCTCTTTTGGCGCTTGCATCGCCTTCATCATTGTGACGTTGTGATGGATGTAACCACGGCGCTTCGGTTCCACCCATTTGAGATCATCGCATCCTTGATGTTCAAAGCCAGTGTCGTCGCGTTATTGGGCGCGCCCCCTGCATTGGTGTTTGCGTTTGAGTTGATATTGGGTGCTGGAGCTTTGTTCACCCACGCCAATATTGCTTTGCCCCAAGCTTTAGACCGCACCCTGCGCTGGTTGTTCGTGACGCCAGCCATGCATTTGATCCACCACAATCCCAACCCTGTGGCTACCAACAGCAATTATGGCTTTAGCTTTTCGTTCTGGGACCGACTTTTTGGGACGTACCGCGCCGATGCCCCACTGCCGGCGCTGCCTTCCGGCTTAGATATCGGCTTACAGGACTGGCGTGGGCCGCAAGATCAGACGCTGAAGGCCATGGTCTTGAACCCGTTTGCTTAAGCCCTATTGCGCAACAAACCGGATCGCTTGACCACCGCCTGGTGCCAAGCGGATGTCGAGCACTTGGTCACGCGTCACCATCTTTTCCTCAATTACGATGTCGAGCGGATTCTTGTCCCAATCGGCCTTAGGCCCATCGCGATAGATTTGGGCCCTATAGGTCCGCCCGGCGTCGAGGAAGGTCAGTGGCACTCTTAAGCGCCGCGCATGTTCATCGGTGAGCGCACCCAGATACCAATTGTCGCTCGCACGATCCTTGCGAGCGATGGTGACAAAGTCGCCCACTTCGCCATTCAGAGCCTGTGTTTCCGACCAATCGACGGGCACGTCTTTGATGAATTGGAATGGACGGGGATTGGCCATATAATCCTCAGGCAAGTCTGCTGCCATCTGGATGGGGCTGTAGAGCGTCACATAAAGCGCCAGTTGTTTGGCAATCGTGGTGCGGGCCCGGTGACCTTTCTGGGTCGGATTGATGGCAAAGATACCGGGGGTGAAGTCCATCGGCCCAGCCAGCATGCGGGTAAAGACCAAATTGACTTCATGCTCTGGTGGGTTCTCGGGATTGCCCCAAGCATTATATTCCTGACCACGTGCGCCCTCGCGCGAGACCCAGTTTGGATAAGTCCGGCGCAGGCCAGTATCCTTGATCGGTTCATGCGCATTGATCGCGATTTTGTGGCGGGCCGCTGTTTCAACCACGCGGAGGTGATGGCGCACTGCCTCCTGTCCGTCGTGCCATTCAAAGACGATCTGACCATTGGCATCGCGATAGCGCGCACCGCCTGCATCGGCGACATAGCCCGTCTTGACACTGTCGACGCCCAATCTTTCATACAGGGCGAAGGCGGCTTCCATTTGTGGCTCGTAATTGGCGATGTTGGCGGCGGTTTCATGATGGCCGACCAAATGAACACCCTTGGACTTTGCGTAATCTGTCACAGCTTTCAGATCGAAATCGGGATAAGCGGTAGTGAAGTCAAAGCCTGTTTCGCCGCCAAACCAGTCGCCATCCCAGCCCGTGTTCCAGCCTTCGATGAGCACACCGCGAAAGCCATGTTCAGCAGCAAAATCGATGTAGCGCTTGGCATTTTCCGTGGTTGCGCCATGCTTAGGGCCGCTGCCCCAGGTCGACTTATTGATGTGCATCTCCCACCAGATGCCCACATATTTGTACGGCTTGACCCATGACACATCGCCCAAGGCATTGGGCTCATTCAGGTTGAGGATCAAATGGCTGGTCACAAGGCCTGCCGCATCATCGCTGATCTGGATCGTCCGCCATGGTGTGGAGAAGGGGGCGGTACGCACCACTTTCGCGCCCCTCGAACTGGGCGAGAGCGTCGAGATGAACTTTGTGCCCCCGGTATGGCGCAACCACATCGACGAGTAATCCACCAAAGCTGCCTCGTGAAACGACAAGTGCAGGCCGCTCTTGGTCCGCACAGTCATTGGTGTATGGGCTTGGCCAACTTCGCGGATTGGGGTGCGATTATAGAGATATTCATAGCGGTTCCATTCCCCCGCTGGCTGCCACCACGCGGTACCATCTTCAGCGAGATTGAACTCGGTCATTTCTTCGCTGATGGCGACTTGCTTTAGGTTTGGCTGGTCTGGAAAATTGTAGCGAAAGCCGACTCCATCATCATAAATGCGGAAGGTAACCGAAAACTGTCGTGGTGCGCCCCTGCCATCCTCAAAGGTGACAGTTAGTTCGTTGAAGCGGTTGCGGATTGACTTGGCCTCGCCCCATGGCAAGTCCCAAGTTTCGTCAAACGAGCGCGTGGTGTGGCTGATGGCAGAAAGTGAGCGGTCAAACTTCGGTGCGTTGGTAAACAAAAAGCCCATTTTCGAACGCGTAATCACCGGCTTGCCGGCGCGGCTAATCTGATAGGTCGCCTCGCCAAAAGAGCTACCTACCTCCACCATAACTTTGCCGTCGGGTGAGGTGGCTTTGAAGGATGGGTCAGCGAGAGCGGAACTTGCCCAGACCAAGCACAGGCAGGTGATCAGAAAGCGCAGCATGATGGTTCCCCCAGAGACAGACCTCCGCCATTACGTTGTCGCACATTGGCTTATTCTGGCAAGCGGGACTGGCTGTTGTGATTAGCCCAATGTCCAACCACGTCGGGCACAAGCAGCCTGCAAGGTATTTTGTAGGAGGCAGGCAATAGTCATCGGCCCAACGCCACCTGGCACCGGCGTAATAGCACCGGCAACTTCAGACGCTTCCGCATAGGCGACGTCGCCAACAAGGCGCGTGGCACCGGGGCCTTTGGCGGGATTATCGACGCGGTTGATCCCGACATCGATCACCGTCGCACCGGGCCTTACCCAAGCGCCCTTGACCATCTCTGGACGGCCCACGGCTGGGACCAAAATGTCGGCCGAGCGACAGACAGAAGCGAGGTCGCGTGTGCGCGAGTGGGCCAGCGTAACCGTGCAATCTTCGGCGAGAAATAAAAGCCCTGCCGGCTTGCCGACCAAAATAGAACGGCCGACCACGACGACATGAGCGCCGGTTAAGTCGCCTAACGTGCGATTGGCCAAGATGACGCAGCCTGTTGGCGTGCAGGGTCGCAGGCCCGGCCGGCCCAAAACCAGTCGTCCGGCTGAAACTTCGGTTAGGCCATCTACGTCCTTGGCAGGGTCAATACAGGCAATGACCGCATCGCTGTTTAGGCCGCTTGGCAAAGGCAATTGGACGAGGATGCCGTCAACATCCGGATCAGCCGAAAGAGCTCTGACCTGGCTCTCAAGTTCCGCTTGACTGACGCTGGCGGGAAGTTTGATCTCGCGGGAGACCATGCCACTGGCTTGCGTCCGGCGGCCTTTATTCCGCACATAAACTTGGCTCGCAGGGTCATCGCCAACAAGCACCACACACAGGCAGGGTGGTGTACCATAGGCTTGGACCAGCCGCCCAACGTCGCGCGCCACTTCTTGATCGACAGCCTCTGCAATGGCTTTGCCGTCAATAATCCGTGCGCCCATGGGAAGTCCTCGCCTCAATGTCTGTGAGGCTTTTCTCTATCCTGTGTGGCCCCGCCCAAACAAGGTCAGGGCGCTGCGTTCTGATCAGAAAGGAATGAGAGGAACAGCGAAGTTCTGCAAAAACTGGATGCCAATGATTAGCGCAACAGGTGATAGGTCCACACCGCCCAAATTAGGGATCACTTTGCGGATCGGATTGAGCACGGGCGTGGTTATCCGTTCGCAAGTATCATAAATCGTGGCGACCAAGCGGTTGCGCAGATTGATCACGTCAAAAGCGACAAGCCAGCTCATCACCGCACCCGCAATCACGACCCAGAGGTAGAGACCCAGAACTGTATTCAAAAGCCATTCAACTGGACCCATCACATTTCTCCTCTCGTGACCTAACTCGGGCCACTAGCCGCCCACAAGTGGGTGAAAGCGCGCCTCTATTCAAGGGGTTTGCTGTTGATCCTATTCAAATCTTAGCGAAAGAGCTGCTTGCAGGCGACGAGTGCTTTGGGTGGCAATGGTCTGTTGTGGCGATGCATAGGCAACAGTTCAAGCAATTTGGACTACTTCGCCATAAGCACCAAAGATGCTCAAAAAAGGGCGGTTAAAGGCCATAGATGTCCACCAATCTCGATTGCAGGCCGAAAACTCGCTGTTTCGGTCGATGATGGAATGATGATCAGCACAATGACCTGAAAATTGACGTCTATCCTCGCGGTAGCAATCTCAATTCTAGACCATTACCCCATGATGTTGGCAAAGCTTCGGTGCTTTATTCAGTCAGTCACCGGAGTATTTGATCTGTTAGTATTCGTTATTCATGAATCTCTCAAATTTATCTAATCGGCTTAAGTGCGCGGAAATACGCGCGGGTTATAGGGGGGCATGGGGGAAGGTCGGGGATGGGCAAAGCAAAACCAAGCGGTCATCGCGACGCGATAGAGGCTCAAGCAGTTGACTTGGAATCAGTCCAGGATTCTGTCGAGGCACAGGTGCAGGATGCGGTTCTGGTAACCGCTGAAAACGCCGCGCGGTTTTCGCGAGATCCCGCTCATGTTCCTTCGCCAGTGCAAACCATTCAAGAGCGACTGGAATTGGAGTTTGCGGCGCAAATCTATGAAGAAGACGACTCCATGAGGGATTTGCGCCCGATTGGCTTTGGCTTTGCTATTGTCTTCTCGCTCATCGTTTGGACATTGATTATCCAAGTCGTACGGATGGGCTTTTAAATTCTCACGACCCTGATGGCCTTACTATTGCGGGTCTTTGAAGTCGCGATAGGGGAAATTAGGGCCATAGGTACGCTGTTCCATCGTCGCGGCCGGTCCCTTGGTCACCTGCTTTTTGCCGGCGGCATCTTTGCTCATTTCAAAGCTGTCATAGAGTTCACCCGTGGCGGCATAGGCACGGTACGCAAGCGTTCCACCATTGATCTCAATGGTTTGGAAGAATTGGGTGCCTTCACCAAACCGGTCTAGTCTTACGCCCGACGGGGCATATTCGTCCCATCGTGTGGATTTGAATTTGTATTGCTTAGGACCTGAAACCGAATTGACAAACATCATCGCAACATCTTCTGCACCGCCAACAACCGCTCGCTCAGGCCGTTGCGGATCAGTTTCAGCAATCGTGCCACGGGCATAGGTATGATCATGGCCTTGCAGGATTAGATCGACCTTATGTTTGCTAAAGACCGGCAATAAAAGATTGCGCCGCGACAGATTGTCCCGTCCTTGGCCGGACGAGAAAATCGGATGGTGCATGGTCACGATACGCCATTTAGCTTTGGACTGCGTGAGGGCTTGATCCAACCAAGCGGCTTGGCTGGCCAAATCTTCCGACGTGGTGTCCAGCACGAAGATGTCGAGGTCTGGGCCATAGGCGACCTTGTAAACCGTCTCGCGCAGGGTGGGAGGCAGGCTCTCGACCGAGCTTAAGCGGAACTGCGGCCGCCACATCGCGGAAAGCAGCCGGCGCTGGGCTGGCCCGACGCCAAAACTATCATATTCATGGTTTCCTGAAACTGGGATGGCAGGGATCATACCATGGATAAAGCCAACGGCCTTGAACCATTCGGCCCACTCAATATCGCGTGAACCGCGATTGACCAGATCACCTGCGTGAATGATGAAGCGCGCGTCTGGCATTTTTTGGTAGCCAGCACGGATCAGGCGCGACCAATGCGACAGCACGCCATTTTGCGCATCGCCAACATAGAGAAACTTGATCGGGCCTGACTTAGGCGCGGTGCGGATTTGGAACCATTCGCTCCATTTGCCGTCGCCACCGCCGACGCGGTACGCATAAAGTGTATCTGGTTGCAGGCCGTCGAAGTTAATCGAATGATAGGTGACAGGTGCCAACCCAGCATTCCATGTCATCTTTAGTTCTTGCCCGGCGGTTTTTATGGTCTCTAGGTCAAGTGGCTCAGAGTCTGCCGCCTTGCGGGTCGCGCCTAGATCAAAGCGCGCATCGGGTGTGGCGAGCACAATCTCTGCCACAGCTTGGGTAACGCTGCCGTCGGTCCGCCATGTGACGGAAAAACTCGTTGTTGGATCGGTTTCAAACGTCGTGATGATGCGATCCGGCCAAATTGAGGCTTGTTGCCATGGGGCAAGTGGGGCGGGTGCATTGTGATTTGGATGGGCGAAGGCGGGTGTGGCAAGGCTCAACATGGCCAAGATGCTGGCTGCCAAAAATTTCCGCTGTCCCATCATATACTCCCCTGAAGACTAACTCGGCCAATTTGTTTGATTTCTAGGACTATCTCATGACGGGCCTGTGACGAAGGCCGCATAAGGTGTTGGACGTCTTGTCACCTTATTGTGAGGCCTTGCGCCATTTCATTGTGTTTTTCCGCTGCCAGGGCTGCGGCGGACGGCAAAGATCGCGATCACGAGGGCGGTGCCTAGAAAGAACGACGCTGTCAGGAACGGGGCCCCTGGCAGGTCCAATCCGCCGGGCAATTGCTTCGCGACGCCTAATGCGAACAGGCTGGTGTAAAGTGTTGGTGCGAAAATTCCCATCAAAGCCATGAGCGACGCAAGACCACCTTGCAATTGTCCTTGTGCCTTGGCGGAGACGCGCTGGGTCATCAGGCTCTGCACGGACGGGTTGAAGAGTGCCCACAATGTCATCACGGGCATTGAAGCCCAAAACCACATTGGTGTCGGGGCTAAGCCATACAAGGCAAAACCACTCATCCCAAAGAACAAGGCCACCATGAGAGAGCGCCGCTCGCCCAAGCGCCCTACCACCCTTTGGACGATGAAGAGCTGTGCCAAAATCATCAAGGTCGATGAGGCGGCCATGGTGGCACCGGTTGTGATGGTGTCAAAATGGTACCGATGCTCCGCATAAAGAACAAAGCTAGATGGAAACACATTCTGGGCCAACGCAAACAAGGCATAAACCGGAATAAGGGCGTAAAGCATGGGCTGACCCTTAAAGACAGCCAGGGCCCCAATCGGATTGGCTTTGCGCCATCTAAACGGGGTACGATTTTCGAGCTTGTGGGACTCCGGCAATACGAAATACCCATAAGCCGCATTGATAAAGCACAAAGCGCCTGCGACGTAGAGGGGTAATCGAACGTCAATTGCGCCTAATAGGCCGCCCATGGCAGGGCCAAACGTAAAGCCAACACCAAATGCGGCACCTAGCATTCCGAACGCCTTTGCCCGCCCAGCAGGGGGTGTCACATCAGCCACATAAGCATTGGCGGCGGAAATATTGCCAGCTGTGGCCCCCGAAATCACGCGTGCCGCCAAAAACGCCAGAAAGGTGGGCGCAACGGCGGTGGCAAAATAGGAAACACCTAAGCCGACACAGGCCAACAAAATAATGGGTCTGCGTCCATACTGGTCTGACAGGGCACCCAAAATCGGTGACATAAAGAACTGCAGCAACGCCCACATCGTCATGGACCAGCCAAAAGCATGGGCGGCAGACGTAACATCGGAAAAGTAGGTTTCAACCAAGCGCGGCATAATCGGCACGATCAGGCCGATCGACAACATATCGAGCACCACAGTCGCCAGAATAAAGATCATGGCGCCGGGCCGGGCTGCAGGTGGCGTTACCGCCGCTTGGCTTGATTGGTCTGTCACGCTTGCCCCAGCTTCTCGATCACTCAAATGTTATCCGCCTTACTTAGAGTGTTATCAAGGCAGTGCACAGGGCAGAATGAAACTTCGTGCATCTTCTTCATTGCGGCTTCAACCGGAGCCACTTAGACTGACTTCATGATGGCTCGAACCTTCAGTTTGGCAGCTTTGGCTGTTGCAGCTTCAACCTTGGCTGGCGCGCAAGAGCCGCTGGCCTATGTGCCGCCGCCCTTCACGTCCTCTGGCTCGGCGGAGTTTGATGCATGGCGCACTGACTTTGCGACGCGTGCCGTCTTAATCGGTAAGAAGCAGCCCGCTATTGTCGATGCCACCTTGGCCAATATCGCGCCCAATGGCGATGTGAAGCGGCTGAACGAAAGCCAACCCGAATTTGTCCGCCCGATTTGGACTTATATGGCCGGGGCCGTTTCGCAAAATAGGATTGAACAGGGCCGCGCCGCCTACGCCGCACGTCAAGAGGCGTTGACCCCAATTGTGGAGCGCACCGGTGTGCCGCTCGAGTTTGCCATTGCCATTTGGGGTTTGGAAAGCGGTTTTGGCGGCAATAAAGGTTCCTCCGATGTGGTTCGCTCCTTGGCTACCTTGGCCTACACAGGTCGCCGGACTGCCTTGGGTGAATCCGAATTGCTTGCAGTTTTTGACATTCTAGAGCGCGGTGAGGCAACCCGAAGCGATCTAATCGGTTCTTGGGCGGGTGCCATGGGGCACACCCAATTCATGCCGAGCTCTTTCCTAAGCCGCGCGATAGACGGCGATGGCGATGGCAAGCGCGATATCTGGTCTAACCCAATCGACGCCTTGGCCTCCACACAAAACTATCTGGAGCGCGCCGGATGGCAAGCGGGAGAGCGTTGGGGCGTAGAAGCAAGCGTACCCGCAGATTTTGATTGGAGCCTCGCTGACGGTGTTCGCCGACCCCTCTCGTTCTGGAAGGCCTTAGGCGTCAATCCAATTGTCACCGATCTGCCAGACGGCCAAACCGCTTCAGTCGACAATGATACGTGGCAAGTCCGGCTTCTGGCACCCGCAGGCGCACGTGGCGCGGCGTTTTTGGTGGGCGTGAATTATGGCGCGATCCGGGCCTATAATGCGGCTGACGCCTATGCCTTGTCCGTCGCGCTTTTGGCCGATCAAATCGCTGGACGTGGCCGAATGCCAACCCGTTGGCCGACCGATGACCCGCCCATTGGGCGGGTAGGGGCGACCGAGTTACAGAATTTGCTCAATGGTCTGGGCTTTGATGTTGGCACACCCGACGGCCAAGCCGGTCCGCGCACGCGGGCGGCGCTACAAGCCTATCAAAAAACCCGCGGTAAGGTTGCCGATGGCTATGCGTCGGTCAGCGCTTTGGCCGCGATCCGAGCAGAAGTGCAGGCCAGCCAGCCCCCGGCTGCAACATCGGTTGCGACCCCCAGCACGATTGTGCCACCACCACCATCAGCGGCCGATCCCAATTACAAAGGTCCGCCGCCTGTGAAGATGACATGGTGATCCGGAGGGACTAGTCTTCCAAAGAACAGATTCAGGAGGGCAGGCAGATGGGGGAACAGGGCTTGGATAGGGATTATCGCCAGGCGGGATTTGGTGGACAATTGGCCTGGGGTGAGAAGCCGGCACTTGTTCTGGTGGATCCGGTTTTGGCTTATCTCGATCCGGAATGTCCGCTTTATGCTGGACAGAGCGCCCATGATGCTCTGGCTGCCATGGTCGCCCTGCGCGCCATGGCTCATGCGCGCAGCATGCCTGTTGTTCTGACGGGCGTGAGCTTTCAAAAGGGGGGAGTGGATGGGGGCCTTTTTTTCAAAAAAGTGCCCGCATTGAAGCACTTTGAAGTTGGAAGTCCGGTAGCAGCCTTTCCAGAAGCCCTCACACCAGCGTCAACCGACATCGTCATCATGAAAAATTACGCATCGGCCTTTTTCGCTACGTCTCTGGCCTCAACGCTCCACGCGCTCAAAGTCGATTGTGTCTTGATTGGCGGGTACTCGACTTCGGGCTGTGTGCGAGCAACGACATTGGATGCGATTCAAACGGGGTTTGCCCCTTTTGTGGTCAGGCAAGCTTGCGCAGATCGCGACCCTCGCCCGCACGAGGCCAATCTCTTTGATCTGCAGGCAAAATACGCCGAGGTCATTGACCTGGAAGACGCATTGGCGCGGCTGCGTGCATAGGAATCGCGCAGAGCGCGAGGCATTGCTTCAGAAAGCTTGAAGCTAGTTGCCACCGTGTCTGGAAAAACGCCAGTTCTATCTGTTTCGGATAGACGGCCTAAGCTGCTGCGCAAGGTTAGGGTTAGAACTCGACTTTGATCCCGAGGGATAAAACGCCTATTTTATGACGTTCCCAATCTGTTGCAGCAAAAGACCGGTCCTACCCGCGGTCCCGATAACCCCAGATGACGCAAGGGGATAGACCGTCAAAGATTGGGGCGACCGCGACTAAATCGCATTAGCTGCCTTTAGCGCCTCAATCTTGGTGTCATCATAGCCCAGAATGTCGTGGAGAACGTCTAATGTATGCGAGCCCATGTCGGGCCCTGTCCAGCGGACATTGCCCGGGGTTTCGGATAATTTTGGGAATACATTCTGCATCTTGAACGCCCCTAAAACAGGATGTTCAACTTCCACAATCGCTTCGCGGGCGGCAAAATGCTTATCCATCAGCATTTCAGGCGCACGATAGATCCGCCCGCAGGGAACTCCACCCGCTTCACATGCTACTTCGAGGGCCTCGCAGGTTTGGGTGTGTGTCCACTCACCAATCATGGCATCAAGCTCACCCTGATGTTCACCGCGGGCGATATGGGTTGCATAGCGTGGGTCGTCTGCAAGTTCGGGCCGGCCCATAAGATCAGCTAAACGACGCCAGACCGTGTCTTGATTGGCGGCTATAATCAGCATCCCATCGCTGGCAGGGTAGATGTTAGACGGGGCGATTTTGGGCAAAATCGAACCGGTTCTTTCGCGCACATAATCACCAAATTGAAAGTCCGGGATAAGGCTTTCCATCATCGCGAAGCAGCTTTCATAGATTGCCGCATCAACCACCTGGCCACGCCCTGTTTTCCGGCGGTGCTCGAGGGCAGCCAAAGCCCCAATGGTTGCGTAAGTCGCCGCCAAGGTGTCGCCAATCGAAATGCCGGCACGCGAGGGCATGCGATCGGGTTCGCCCATCACATAGCGCAAGCCACCCATGGCTTCGCCAACGCTCGCATAGCCAGCCTTGTGACTGGATGGGCCTGTTTGGCCATAGCCTGAAACACGGATCATGATGATGCCCGGATTGATGGCTGAAAGAACATCATACCCAACGCCCCATTTCTCCATCGTGCCCGGCCTGAAGTTCTCCAGAACAAAGTCTGCCTCAGCCACCAGATCCTTGAGAATTTGTTGTCCCTCAGGGGTTCTCATATTGGCGGTGATGCATTTTTTGTTGCGGGCAACAATTGGAAACCAAAGACCTTGGCCCTTTGGCTTGATCGTCCCCCAATCCCGCATGGGGTCGCCTTGGCCTGGGGGTTCGATCTTGATGACTTCCGCGCCAAGATCGCCCAATAGCTGCCCACAGAAAGGCCCTGCGAGCAAAACCCCCAGTTCAATCACACGCAAGCCCTTTAGTGGACCCGTTGCCTCTGCTTCTGCCGTGCTCATTGCGCGGCGATCTTGTCACTAATCCGCCCGCGCCAAACAGGTTGGATCGGGGCTGGCAGGCCTGTTTCGGCCTCGCAAGTCTCGCGCAGCTTCTCAATGCCGGGTCCAAATTCAAAGACCTTAAGAGGGTCACGGCTTGCTCTCAGCTTGTTGCGCAAGTCATCTGTAGCTACGTCATCGACGACCCCATCTTCATCACAGACGACGCCATAATCGCGAGCCCCTGCAACCGAGACGAGGCCACCCCTGACTTCAAGGCCGACGAGGGCAGGGTCACGCTCAAGCGCATCGCCCCAGCCGCCGCCACCCCAGGTGACATAGTGCAACTCGTCACCCTTCTCTACGGTAACCCGATCCATTTTTGACCCGAGCGGGATGGCTTGGCCATCTGCCTTGACCAGTTTTTTCCAAGACCGCGCACCGGGTTGGCCGCCATTAACGCCCCAGGGCGGAACGAACCAGCGGTCGTCATGGATCGAGATCGTACCATTTTCGAGGAAATGATACACCATATTGATGCCATTACCGCCCCGGTTCAAGCCGGCCCCGCCGGAATCGACCGCGCACTCGTACTTCTCGATGCGCATCGGAAAGTAGCGCTCGAGAAACTCGTTGGGCACATTGGTAAAGCCTGGCCATAGTGAGTGGCCATCGGCACCATCGCCTAGGAAGCGACCGGGAATACCACCAAATCCGATCTGGAATAATTGGAACCACTCGCCATCTGGATGGAAGCCCGAATACATCAAGTGGGGACTGGACGAGAAGCCGGCCGCACAGAGGAAATCTGGTTGCTTTTGGCCCAACAAGGCGCCCAAAACGTCAAAGATACGCCCCAGCGCATGGGTCCGGCACGACAATGCGGCCGGGAACTTTGGCTTCAAGAGTGATCCCTCGGGGATGCGTACGTCGACCAGATCATAAAAGCCGTCGTTGAACAGGATCTGTGGATCGAACACCATGATCATGTAGATGCCAAAGAACATCTTGAACATGTTTTCATTGAGATAGAAATTGATGCTCGAGTCAGATTGTGGGTCTGTGCCATCAAAATCCAGGATCACGCGCTCGCCCTCACGCCACATCGTGCATTTGATCTTGAAGGGGCCTGCGCCTTTGCCATCGTCACAGATGTAGTCTTCAAAGAATACAGGTTCTTCGCCAATGGCTTGGCCAATCAGGAATTGCATCGCACGACGATTGCGGTCCAACAGGTCGTTCATGGCAGAATTGACCTGGTCGTCGCCAAACCGCTCGCACATTTCAACCAGCCGGCGCGCCGCGACCCGGCAGGCCGCGACAATGGCAATCAGGTCAGCGCGGTACCATTCCGGCATCCGGCTCTGATGGGTTGCAATCTTCAAGATATCCTCTTGCAGGACGCCTTTTCGGTAAAGCTTGACCGGTGGCAGGCGCATGCCTTCTTCAAAGATTGACGAGGCGTCCGTGGGCAGAGAGCCTGGCACTTTGCCGCCGACATCAGTCATATGGCCAAACATGGCGCCCCACGCGACCAAGCGGCCATCATGGTGGATGGGCATGATGACGAGTTGGTCTGACGTGTGGCTGATCGCCCCTTCACACGAATAGGGGTCATTCAACAAGATGACATCGCCTTCTTCGATCTCGCCATCATAGCCTTTCAAGAAACCTTGCAGGAACGAGCCGAATTGACCAACGACCATGCGGCCTTGTGGGTCGGCAATCATAGGGAATGCGTCACCTTGCTCGCGAATGCCCGGCGAAAGGGCGGTTCGGAACAGGGTCGCGTCCATCTCGACACGTGCGTTGCGCAAGGCATTTTCGATAATGTCTAGCGATACAGGGTCAACCGGGGTGCGGCGGAAGGGGCGGGGCTTGGTTTCGAGTATTGTTGCGGGCATGGCAGGCTCCTAAATATAGTGTCAGCTTAAAGCGACCGGTGCAGGTGCTAGGCGGGATTGATCAGAATATTGCCGAGTGCATCGACTTTTGCGACGCAACCAGGCAATACCAATGCGGTGGAATCCATTTCTGTGATGATGGCAGGTCCAGACAAAACATCACCTGCCCGCAGCTTCGCGCGATCATAGATTGCCCCATCCTGCCAGCCGCCTTCGACCCACATTTTATGGTCGGTCAGGCGGGCGGCGGATGCGTCGCCAGTGCCCTGTTCAATCGGCGCCACCGGCAATTCCAGCGCCTTTCCGAGTGCGACACAACGCAGATTGACCAATTCGTGCTCCGTTTCCATGTTGAAGGTGAAAAGCCTGCGATGCTCTTCATCAAAGGCGCTCGCGAGTTTCTCGACGCCACCTGAGACAAAGTCGTCCAATTCGACAGCCATCGGCACTTCAAAGCCCTGGCCATAATAACGCACATCAATCTCAAATTTGAGGCTAATGTCAGCTTCAGAAATGCCATCGGCAATCAAGGTGGCCTTGGCTTGGTCCGCCATTTCCGACAAAGTGGCGTGCACGTCGCTGTTGGTAGTTTGGGATTTCCGCTTCGAGAAACTGCGCGCAGTCTCGGCGCGCGACCGGGTGGTCGCATCGCCTGCCGCGCACAAAACGCCCGGACTGATCGGCACGATCACGGGCCAGGATCCCATCAGTTTGGCAACCGCATTGGAATGGAGGGAACCTGCTCCCCCAAAGCCCATTAGGGCGAACTCGCGCGGGTCGTAGCCTTGCTGAACAGAGATCATGCGAAGGGCACCGAACATATTCTCGTTCACAATATCAATGATGCCGCGCGCAGCCTCCATCAAGTCAACGCCCATGGCATCGGCCACTTTCTGGACTGCAGCTATGGCAGCCGCCTTATCCAGTTTCATCCTGCCGCCCAGCAATTCTTCCGGCAAATAGCCTAGAACCAAATTGGCGTCAGAGACGGTTGCCTCCGTACCACCCCGGCCATAGCAGGCAGGTCCGGGCATGGCGCCCGCCGATTGGGGACCGACCCGCAGGGCTTTGGTCAGTTCTGGCACGTGGGCAATGGAGCCCCCGCCTGCACCAACGGTGCGCACATCAAGCGATGACGCGCGAACCGACAGATGGGCCACTTCTGTGGTGCGTTGCAGACGTGGTTCACCATGTTCAATCAAGGCAACATCAGTTGAGGTGCCCCCGACATCCAGCGTCAGAATATTTTTGAAGCCCGCGTTTTTCGCGACAAAAATTGCGCCTGTGACCCCACCCGCAGGTCCTGACATCAACAGGTTCACTGGCTTTAGCTCGGCCGCCTGAGCGCTCATCAAGCCGCCGTCAGAGCGCAGCAGGGATAACTGGCCGTTCATGCCCATCCGGGTTAGCTCGGCCTTGAGGTTGCGCACATATTTTCCCACCACAGGGCGCATGGCTGAATTTGCCACGGTGGTTAGCGTGCGCTCGTACTCATACATTTCAGGCAGAATTTCATGGCTCAGCGAGATGGGCATATCCTGTCCAAACAACTCAATGGCAATTTCACCTACCCGCTTTTCATGGCTGCCGTTTAGATAGGAGTTCATCAAGCAGACGGTCAGGGCCTGCACACCCCTGGACTTGAGCTTTAAAAGTTCGGTTCGGATGTTGGCCTCGTCGAGCGGGCGGACTTCCTGGCCCTGGGCGTCCATTCGGCCGAAAACCTCAACCGTATTCTCTAGAAGCGCCATCGGCGTCGGCTTTGGCCAGATGATCCAGGCTGCTAGGCCGCCTGGCACAAAGGAGCGGGCCACCTGCATCACCTGGCGATAGCCCTCGGTCACGATCAAGCCGACAACGGCACCTTTGCCTTCCAAGACAGCATTAGTGGCCACCGTCGTTCCATGCAGAAACACACTGATATCGCCTGCGCCAATGCCGGCGTCCTCGCAAATTTGCTTTGTGCCGGATACGACGGCAATGGAGGGATCTTCCGGCGTTGACGGTGTTTTACCACGCCAGGTTTGCCCATTGGCCTCATTAAACAACAGGAGGTCGGTGAACGTCCCCCCAACATCAACACCAAGACGATAGGACATGAATTGCTCCAGTGATTATTAGAGTGATTACTAGGCTGTTAGAGACAAAGGAGGCGGGAAATTGCCGGCGCGACTGACCATTGCAGGCAGTGCCCGGCCCATCATATCGGTCAACCAGACACCTGTTTCGATCAATTGATCCAAATCAAGGCCGGTCGTTACCCCTGACCGGGAAAGCAGATAAACTAGATCTTCGGTCGGGATATTGCCTGTGGCCTTGGGTGCAAACGGGCAACCGCCTAGGCCGCCAAAACTTGAATCCAAGGTTGCAATACCGGCCTCATAGGCGGCCCATGCATTGGCAAGGCCTGTATTGCGGGTATTATGGAAATGCGCGCGCAGCGGGATGTCCCCCGTCACCGTCCGCACGGCTTGCACAAGGGCGGTAACTTGGGATGGTACGGCTACCCCAATCGTGTCGGCCAAAGCTATCTCGCAAGGTGCTGCTTCGGCTAAAGCCTTGGCCATTGTCACGATCCGGGCTGGATCAACTTCGCCCTCGAAAGGGCATCCGAAAGCGGCAGAAATCGTCACCTGTGCGCTGCGTCCTTTGGCCTTGGCTTGGGAAACAATGGCTTTGGCAATTCGGACACTATCCTCGCAGGTTTGACCCTGATTACGCATCGCGAACGTATCGCTGGCAACAGCCACAGCGCCCAATTGGTGCACTTTGGTAGCAAGCGCGCGCTCTGCCCCGCGCTCATTGAGCACCAGACCGATATAGATCACGTCTTTGGTTTCGGGCAGACCTGCCATCACCGCTTCGGCGTCAGCCATTTGCGGGACGCGGTGGGGGTTTACAAAACTTGCCGTCTCAAGACGCCTGATTCCCGCGCCAATGGCCCGGTTGATCAGCGCAATCTTCGTGTGGGTCGGAACAAGCTCCGGCTCGTTTTGTAACCCGTCACGCGCACCGACTTCGACGATTTCCACTGGCCTCATGCTCGATTGTCTCTCTTCAAATGCGATTTTTCGACCCCATATCTTGGGGAGGGAAGGCGATCCATGCCGTATCGAACGACTGGCGTTAGTGTGGCGAGTGTGCCCTAAATCGCGTTAAAAACCAGAGCGCGTCTGCTTCTCCTCAAAACAGACGCGCTCTAGGTTTCTTGAGTTAGAATTTGAAGCTCAACTCGGCGCCAATGGTCCGTGGTGTCCCCTTGGTGACAAAGTTGAAGGTCAAGCCTGCCGGTGGTGGCACATTGAGAACCACCCCGTCGACATTGTACTTCTCGTCGAGAAGATTGCGCGACCACAAGCTTGCCGTCCAGTTTTCACCCGAGATTGCAACCCGCGCATTCATCAAATCCAGAACAGGGCGGACTGTGCCGCGCGTGTTTTCGGTATCAAACCACATTTCACCTGTTTGATTCCATTCCAGCCGCCCGACAAAATCAAGATTATTGGAAATCTTTCGATCATATTGGACGCCCAACACGATGGAGTGTTCCGGAGTGAAGGGGAATTTCTTGCCAACTGAAGCGGGCACTTCGTTATTCTTCCCGATTTCGGAATTCAGTACACCCGCCCCACCAAACAGCTTCCAATTATCATTGACGAGGAAGTTGAAATCAAACTCGGCCCCTTGGATCTCGTTTTCTTGGACGATGGAGATTACACGGGCCAGAGAGAACGGGAAGAACTGGAAGAAATGCGCATTCTCGACTTTGGTCGTGAATGCCGCACCATTGAGGCTCAACCGCCGATCCAGCATGACTGATTTGAAGCCGGCTTCAAACGATTTTGACGTCTCTTTCGGGAAGTCATCACGAACCGTTGTGTTGGTCTTGCCATCAATGGTCAAGATCGCATTGCGGCTCCCCAAAGCGTTGAAACCGCCCGACCGGAACCCTTCGCCATAGGTTCCATAGAGGCTGATGGCCTCGTTCGCCTTATAACGAAGCGAGATGCGGGGCTGGACCTGATCAAACTCAGCCGTGCGCTTCGCGCCGATGGCCGCTACTGCACCAACCACTGTATTGGTGTTTTCGCGCTCTTCCTTGTCATATCGCAAGGCCATGGAGAGTTCCAGCTCTGGCGAGATGTCGTAAGCGGCTTGGCCGAAAATCGCCCAAGCGGAGTTATCATTGTCGCCGCCCGTACCTTGGCTGCCAGGCGCACCATTTTTGAGAACGGGGGCACGGCGGACCGTTTTTCCGAAGCCGACATCGCCGGTCAACAGGAGGATGTCGCGCTGGAACGAGATGACATAGGCACCCACAATATAGCGGAACCGCGCTTCGCCATCGGACGTGAAGCGGATTTCAGCGCTGGTGTCGCGTTGGTTGCGTTCTTGATATTGTGACCCGTCACGATCGGTTGGCCCATAGCCTTCATATAGGGTGGGATCCGAAAAGAAGGCACCTGGAGCTGGATTCACCGCACTTGGTGGGCCCAGCAAACCAAAGAGCGCCAAGTCTGCTGCACCTTCCCCGCCCATGTTTTCATCAAGCGCATTGTGCGCAACAAACGCAGAGACGACGCCATTGGCCACATCCCAGGTCATTTTTGCAGAGACGTTCCAACGGTCCTGATTGTTGAACGAAGCCAAATTGCCGACATAGGGAAGCGAGGTGTCCCCGGTATTAACGCCCGTGGCAAAGCCCGGGGTAAATGACAACTGGTTGTTGAAGGCAAAAGCATAGCCTTCAATTTGGCCCCAGCCTGCCTGGAAGTCGAGTTCGACAGCATCGCTAACGTCGACAATCAGGCGACCACGCAACAACTTTTCAGAGAAAGGATCTTCTTTCGCCTTGCGCGTGATATTGTCAAAATAACCTTTACGGTCGCTGACATGGGCCGTGATCCGGCCATAGACATTTTCTGCCAAAGGACCCGAAACGAAGCCACCGACCTTAAATTCTTCCCCCTCAATCTCGTAGCTGGCGCTGACTTGGCCCTCGAACTGGTCCCGCGGCTTCTTCGTGTTGACCAGAATTGCACCACCCACGGCATTACGGCCATAAATAGAGCCGATTGGCCCTTTGATGACTTCGATACCGGCGATGTCTGAAAGCTCCTGATTGAACGCGTTGGGATTGGGCACAAGAACGCCATCAAGGACATAGGCGAATGGGGGCTCTGTATCGCGTGGTTGAATGATCCCGCGGATGTGGACCTGCGTCTCACCGACATTGGTTGTTTGAATGAAGGAGACGTTTGGCGTCAGCGCGATAAAGTCCGAAGGCCGGTTAATGCCTGCATCTTCGATCTGGATGGCCGAGAAGCTTTGCACCGCAAGGGGTACATCTTTCGCACTTTCTTGGCGTTGCCGGGCACCGGTAACGACGATGACTTCGCTTTCCTTCGGTGCCGCTACTGAAGGACTAGGGGCTGCTTGAGCACTTGCATTGGATACAATGGCACTTGATAGCATGCCTGTTAGCAGAAACGTCGACAGCGACAAGCTCTGCTTGAAACTAACCTTTTTGATCATCAAAACCCCCGTTTTCAGACTGAATCCCGTTTAAGATGGCCTTGGCACATCTGACTTATGCATGCTAGCGAGATAGACTTGGGATACAACAGAACAAGTCGTTAATTGTCAACCTGCCCTTCAGGTGGACAAAAATTATCTAGCGCAGGGCAACGCGCACCATTTTAAAAGTCGGGCGTAGGGTCGAAGACCGGCTCCATAGGGGTAGCGGCGATACAAATTTGGTAATTAGACCCGCCGGGTCGTCGCCTCCAGAGCGATCGCATGCCAGGCCGCCAGGACATGGCTGCGCATAACAGATGCGGCCCAAGCGCTGTCTCGCGCTCGGAAAGCTGAGACCAATTCAATATGATGGCCGGCGCTGCGGATTAGGGCCTCTTTGTCGTAGCGCATAATTGTGCGCACCGAGAGCGGGATATGGATGACTTGTTCCAGCATCGAACTCAACCGTGTGCTTCCCGCTGCGGTTACAATGATATTGTGAAATTGAACATTGAGCTCGGCAAAGGTTGCCCGGCCGTCGTTTGGTCGTTGGCCATCTGGTGCCGGTCCCACAGCCTGCATCATCTGGTCGGCCAGTAAGGCCAAGCGGTCTAGGTCTGCTGGACCGATTCTGGTTGCGGCGCGCTCAGCTGCACGCGTCTCCAGAATGGCGCGCAAAGAAAACACTTCTTCCAATTCGTCTTGGCTCCAGGTCGGAACCACGGCACCCAAATGGGGACGCCGCACCAACAGGCCTTCAGAACTGAGGCGTCGAATGGCTTCTCGGACGGGCGTACGACTGACGCCGGCAGAAGCTGCAACTTCCGCTTCTGGCACATGTTCCCCTGCCGGCACGCCGCCATTTAGGATTTGGCTTTTGAGATAGTCGTAGGCCTTTTGGGCTGCAACAGACATTTTAGTTCCTTTGACCGCTGACCTCGGTGGCTTTTTTCGGTCTGCTGTACATCATTTAATTTGTCGCGTTGCCGTTTGCGCGCTCAAGACATTGGCAACAAAACTATTGCGTAACCGCAAAGCCTTCTCCACTCAAATAGACCGAGTGAGGCTTAAAAGCTAGCATTGGGCTTGCCTGCGCAACCCAACAAAAAACGGCGACGCAGAAATCTGCGCCGCCGCCTTGCAATCCCCCGATTGCCCCTTGATCTGCGCCGGGACTAGCCCGGCCGCAGGATCAATAGCGATAGGTATCTGGCTTGAATGGGCCGGTTTCTGGAACGCTGATATAGTCCGACTGGGCCTTGGTCAGTTTCGTCAGCTTGGCACCAACTTTTTCGAGGTGCAGCATGGCGACCTTTTCGTCGAGGTGCTTTGGCAACACATAGACTTGGTTCTCATACTTATCGCGGTTGGTGTGCAACTCGATTTGAGCCAAGGTTTGGTTGGTAAACGATGCCGACATCACGAAGCTTGGGTGACCGGTGCCATTGCCCAGATTGACCAAGCGGCCTTCTGACAAGACGATGATGCGCTTGCCGTCTGGGAATTCGACTTCGTCGACCTGTGGCTTTACGTTGTGCCACTTGTAGTTCCGAAGGGCTGCGACTTGGATTTCGCTGTCAAAGTGGCCAATGTTGCAGACAATGGCGCGATCTTTCATCGCGCGCATGTGATCGAGCGTCAGAACGTCGAGGTTACCGGTTGCGGTGACGAAAATGTCTGCACGAGGTGCCGCATCTTCCATGGTGACGACTTCATAGCCTTCCATCGCGGCTTGCAGCGCGCAGATTGGGTCGATTTCAGAAATCATCACGCGGCAACCAGCGTTGCGAAGCGAAGCGGCAGAGCCTTTGCCCACGTCGCCAAAGCCTGCAACCATGGCGACTTTACCAGCCATCATCACGTCGGTGCCACGGCGGATCCCGTCAACCAAAGATTCCTTACAGCCATAAAGGTTGTCGAACTTCGACTTGGTCACGCTGTCGTTCACATTGATGCCTGGGAAAGGCAAATCGCCACGCTCAGCCATTTGATACAGACGATGCACGCCCGTGGTGGTTTCTTCCGACACGCCCTTGATGGCATCGCGGATCGCCGAATAGAAGCCTGGCTTTTCGACCAGATAGCGCTTCATCACAGCATAGAGCGCTTCTTCTTCTTCGTTTTGTGGGTTGTTCAAGATGCTGGGGTCTTTTTCAGCCTTAGGGCCCAAGACGCACAACAAGGTTGCATCGCCACCATCGTCCAAAATCAGGTTTGGATAGCCGCCATCGGACCATTCAAAGATTTTGTGGACATAGTCCCAATATTGCAAAAGCGTTTCGCCTTTGATCGCGAAAACCGGCACGCCAGCAGCAGCAATTGCAGCGGCAGCTTGGTCTTGGGTCGAGTAGATGTTGCAAGAAGACCAGCGAACGTCAGCACCCAAAGCGGTCAAAGTCTCAATCAAGACGCCGGTTTGGATCGTCATGTGCAAGCAGCCAGCGATGCGGGCGCCTTTCAAAACCTTACCTGGGCCAAATTCAGCGCGCGTTGCCATCAATCCCGGCATTTCGGTCTCAGCAATTGCCAATTCCTTGCGGCCCCAGTCAGCCAAGCCGATGTCGGCTACGATATAGTCAGTCATGAAAAGTCCTCGAAGAGTCGATGCCTGCGCCAGCGACCTTCGCGCACAGGGCCTAAGAAGGCGGCTTCTAACCGAGGCTTCGACAAAAGGCAAGGAAAGATATAAACATGTCTTTATATGATTGCAGGGGCTGGTGGTTTTGGGTGTTGCCTATCAGGCTTAGACTCAGTCCAATCCCTTGTTTTTTGCGCGCTCTTAGATTAGATCGCGCCTCCCATCTGATCGTCCGGCGAAACGGCATGCCGTGGCGGTTATTTTAGCTGACTTGAATTCTTTATGAAAACAAGTCCGTGCATTATAGCACAGGAGAGCGAAATGCCGAAACTGAAGACTAAGAGTGGCGTCAAAAAGCGCTTTAAGATCACGGCTACCGGCAAAGTTATGCATGGTGTTGTGGGCAAGCGTCACCGTTTGATGTCGCACAAATCCAAATATATCCGTCAAAACCGTGGAACGTCGGTGCTCGCTACAGGCGATGCAATTCGCGTGAAACTTTGGACGCCCTACGGGCTGTAAGGATATAGACAATGGCACGTATTAAAGCAGGGCAACAAACCCGCGCCCGTCGGAAGAACATCCTGGCAGCCGCTAAAGGCTTCCAAGGCCGCCGGAAGAACACCATCCGCACCGCGACCGCCGCCGTATGGCGCGCTGGTCAATATGCCTACCGCGACCGCAAGGCCAAGAAGCGCAACTTCCGCGCTTTGTGGATCCAGCGCATCAACGCAGCAGCCCGTCAGCATGACATGACCTATTCGGTCTTCATCAACGGCTTGTTGAAAGCAGGCGTCCAAGTCGACCG
>JBEIEG010000009.1:0-23259 GCA_040383035.1 Hyphomonadaceae bacterium
CCCACGGGCACCCAACACGCTTGCCACGCCATCTGCAGCCGCCAGGCCGTATACAGAGCCACCCGACAGGACGAGGGCGTCAATCGCATCCACAAGATTCTCAGGTGCTAAGGCATCGCTTTCGCGCGTGCCCGGTCCACCGCCACGCACATCGACGGCACAAACGGCCGCAACATCGGGATAGATCACGGTGACGCCCGTCAGGGCAGCCACATCTTCGGCTTGGCCAATTTTTAGGCCGGGCACATCAGTAATCAGGTTCATAAGTGGTTGCATTGAGGTTTTATATCGCTTTAACGGTCGTGGGCCTATAGCCTGATCTGGTTTAGAAGGCTGAACCAGCAGCCACACCAAAACGATTGATAAGTTGAGGAACCCCCATGGTCTGTGCGTTACCAAAGGCACTCTTCCGCCGCCACATCCTGGCAGTGGTCGCGAGTGTATTGCTGGTAGCGACAACAGGGACTGAAGCAGTCCTTGCCGAACCAAAGGCCCAAGCGAGCGCGCGCGTGCGCGTGGCTGTTACCTCAGTCGGTGCCGCTGCGATTGAGCGTACCCGTCAACGTTTGGCTTTTGCCTATTCAGACCTCGGCTTGACCTTGGGTACTCCGGTCTATTTTCGCTTAATCCGAGAGCAAGACCGACTGGAAGTCTGGGCGAAGGCCCCATCTGGTGCCTATAGTCGGCTGCGGAACTTTAAGATTTGCAGTAAGGATGGGGCGTTAGGGCCACGCCAAAATACGTCAACGGGCCAGCCGGAAGGCTTTTATACCGTCACCGCTTCGCAAATGCGCCCACAGGGGGTCGGCTACTTAGGCATCAATCTTAATTGGCCAAACGCTTATGATCGCGGGCGTGGCTGGCGCGGCGCACCTAGCTTGCTACAGGCAGGCTGCGCCTCGGGGCGACATTACGGGCTAACCGATCAAGATATGGAAGAAGTCTATACCATCGCCTATTCGGCACTGGTGAACGGACAGGCATCCATCCCCTTCCATATTTTTCCATTTCAAATGACGTCGTTTCGGATGATGCAAATAGGGCAAGGGCAAAAGGCAAGCTTCTGGCGGGACCTTGAGCCCGCTTGGCGGGCCTTCGAACGTACAAAAACGCCGCCCCAGATCAAAGTCCAAGGGCGGCGCTATCGCGTTAGTGAGAGCAAGTAGTCGGGACTATTTCAGCCCCGACCACAGTCTTATTCTGGATTGTAATCGCCCAAATCTGGTTGATCATCGTCACCACTTGGTGCGGAATCGCTCATATCGCGCGATGGAGACGCTGCAGAGGCAGAGCCATCCAACAAGGACAGATTGATTGCCTTCGGGCCTTTGCCAAAACGGTCAGGCAAGGTTTGGAAAGCCAAGCGCTGATCTGGTTCCAACACTTCAAAGCCAGAACGCTGAACCGCTGAAATGTGCACAAACACATCTGCGCCACCACCATCGGGGGTGATGAAGCCAAAGCCACGCTCAGCATTGAAGAACTTCACAGTGCCTTCATGGTTTTCCAAAGGCTCGCGCGGGGCACGATCTTCAAAGTTGCGAGGGCCGCGGTCACCGCCGCCGCCGCCGCCAAAGTCACGGCGCGGAGGACGATCACCAAACCCACCACCACCTTGTGGGCGGTCGCCATATTGACGCGGTGGACGGTCGCCAAAGCCACCGCCGCCTTGCGGACGGTCGCCATACTGACGAGGTGGACGGTCACCAAAGCCACCGCCGCCTTGCGGACGGTCGCCATACTGACGAGGTGGACGGTCACCAAAGCCACCGCCGCCTTGCGGACGGTCGCCATACTGACGGGGCGGACGGTCACCAAAGCCACCGCCGCCTTGCGGACGGTCGCCATATTGACGGGGTGGGCGGTCGCCAAAACCGCCGCCACCGCCGCCACCGCCGCCGAAGCCACCGCCACCACCAAAGTCACGGCGTGGTGGACGGTCATTGAATGAAGGTGATGGTGCGTCGAATGAAGGTTCTTCCATGCCACGTGCGCGTTCACGTGGCTTCTTCTTCTTGTCGCCTGGCTTGGTATCTTCGTCGTCGTCGTCGAAACGCATGTAATTCCCCGGGAACCGACGGAGCAGGGTTGCGCCGCCACAGGGCCATCTCGACTGAGACAGACCAGCACAAAGCCGAAGCTATCTGGTCTTGCACGCAATGAATGGGGCGTGTGCGACCAGGAGCGGGGCCGGTGCGGTCATTTCAGTTTGTTAAAAACGAACCTGCTATCGCCTTATGCGCGAGTGTGAGACGAGAAGCAACCTCACCAACGGCCAGAAATGCGCGCTATTTCAGCCTTTGCCCCGCTTCCGCGTGCAAAAAGTGATGCGAGATAGCTCCCCGCCTCGGCCAAAGCCTCTTCTAGGCCAAATGGCGGGTTGGCAATTGTCACCCCAGCACTGACCAAACCTTGGCCTTCATGGGGCGCGCAGACCTGTAAATCGGCGACCAACAAACGCGCTTCAGTCTCTGCCAAAGCGCGGCGATATTCTCCGGTGACATAGTGATCCTTGTCGGCATGCCAGAGGATATAGGTCCCGGTTGCCCAACGGCTGAGGCCATCCTGCAAGGCTTCAACCAAACGCTCAAATTCGCCCGGACGCTCAAATGGTGGATCGATCAGCACCAGTCCACGGCGTTCAACCGGTGGCAAATGGGCACGCACCGCCTCCCACGCATCGCGGCGCTCAACCTTGATGCCGCGGGCGCGCTCAAACCTTGCGGCCAAGATTTCATAATCGATGGGGTGCAGCTCGCAGAACAGAGCTTTGTCCTGATAGCGCAGCATTTCTGCAATTAACGCAGGGGACCCAGGATAGGTGTTGGGGCCATCGCCCGCTGCTGCGACAAGGTCGAGGTACCGCTTAACCGGCGCAGGTGGGTCTTCGGCCGCCCATAAACGAGCGATGCCATCTTGCCACTCAGGACTGCGTGCGGCTTCTTCGCTCGAGAGGTCATAGGTGCCAATGCCCGCAAAGACATCGAGCACCCGGAATGGGGCTTCCTTAAGCCTCAAATGATCGAGGCTGAGCACCAGCGCCAAGTGCTTCCAGACATCTGCGAAATTACCGGCATGAAATGCGTGACGATAATTCATGCAGCTGGGCCGCCCTTATCGGCGCGATCTGCCATCGCTTCTTCGAATGGATCCGCTCGCTTAGAGCGAATAATCAAGCCCCAAGCCAAAATCCCAAGACCAATGGGCAGGCCCAACAAATAGTCGAGATATTGGAACAGGGTTTCGGCCTTATCCGACCGCCCTGCTCGCCAAACAACCAAGGCTTTTGGGGCGACAGCCTCTTTGCTGAGATAAACGCGGCTACCGCGTACGGCGACTTGAAGCTTATTCTCGTCCTCGATCAGATAAACTCCGACAAGGCGGCTTTGAAGACCGGCACGATACGGCACAATCGCAACCCGCTTGGCCTCCGTGTAGCGCTTGCCCATCCATTGAGTGAGATCGACAGCGGTTGGCCACGCCGCCATCAAGCTGATAGCTAGGCCGATAATCGCCACCAATGTTCCCAATTCCCGCGGATTATCGGGTACGATGAATTTCCGCCTCAGGATAGGCGGTACAAAACTCATATTCTTAGGCTGATGATAATTGGGCATGCCTCAATTTAACCCAGACTGCGGCTAAGAGCTACAGCGCCAAGCTTTCGGCGCGCAGAGCGGTCGCTGCGATCCAACCGCCACCCAAAACCCGGTCACCATTGTCGTTGGGGTCATAAAACACACAAGCTTGTCCAGGGGCGACGCCTTCTTCGGGATGATCTAAGACAACAGACCACCCTGCCCCGATCTGCAGGGTTCCAGGAACTGGCGGACGGGTTGAACGGACGCGCGCTAACACACGGCGCCCGTCGAGCGCATCTTCGCCGGTGACGTGTTCGCCGATCCAATTTACGTCTGTGAGGGTGATATGCGTAACGGCCAAGCATTCCTTTGGGCCTACGAAGACTTGCTTGGCGACTGCGTCGAGTTTGACCACAAATAGCGGCTCCCCCGTGGCAATGCCAAGGCCGCGTCTTTGACCCACCGTGAAATGGATCACACCGTCGTGGGTGCCCAGCACGCGTCCATCCACATGCAAGATTTCACCCGGCTCAGCCGCACCGGGCCGCAGCTTTGCCACCACATCGGCGTATTTACCATTTGGGACAAAGCAAATGTCTTGGCTGTCGGGCTTGATTGCCACAGGTAAATTCAGGCTGGCCGCGATATCGCGCACGGCAGGCTTAGGCAGATCAGCCAATGGAAACCGCAAGAAGCCCAATTGCGCCCGCGTGGTTGCAAACAGAAAATAAGATTGGTCGCGCGCCGCATCCACTGCGCGGCGCATTTCCGCACCTTCTGGTCCATCAACGCGGCCGACATAATGCCCGGTGACCAAACAATCTGCACCAAGATCGCGCGCTGTTTCCAATAAGTCCTTGAACTTCACACTTTGGTTGCAGCGGACGCAAGGGATTGGTGTGAAGCCAGCGAGATAGGTGTCAGCAAAATTGTCGATCACCGCTTCTTTAAAACGGCTTTCGTAATCCAACACATAGTGGGCAATTCCGATCTGATCGGCTACGCGGCGTGCGTCGTGGATGTCTTGCCCAGCGCAGCATGCACCTTGCTTCTTTAGGGCGGCCCCATGGTCATAGAGCTGCAAGGTGATGCCAATGGTCTCATAGCCTGCCGCTTGCACCAAAGCCGCGACGACCGACGAGTCCACCCCACCAGACATCGCAACAACGACACGGGTTTGCGCGCGGGGCTTATCAAAGCCCAAATCAATGTCTGGAATGGTTTGCAAGCTCGCGTCTGCGCGAGCCCCGAGTGTTTCAAGCGACATGTCTTCTCCTTCCCCACAGGTTCAAGGCCTGTGGCGAGGTCACTGCCGTAGCAGATTATCGCAGATATTGCAGCAGGTTCAGGTCCTTCAGCTGCCCAAAGATCGCAGCCGACGCCTGATACTGGGTTTGTGCCGCAGAGAGACGGGCTGCCACTTCAGCCAAATCGACATTTTCTTGATCCCCAATCGTAGCCAGCAACGTGTCACGCTTGGCGTCATTGGTGCTCACAGCCATTTCAATTTGCTTCGCCGTGCCACCGGCCTCCGCAGCTTTGTCGATCAGATTTGTTTGTACCGTCGCGATCTGAGGAATGAGGCCTTGGACATAGGTCAATTGTGCTGTGGTTAGCTTTCCCGCAAGTGGACCATTGGTATTTTCCCAAACGCGGATGGACCGCAGGAGATCAACAAACGGACGGAACAAATCTTCAGCAGTGCGACTTAACTCAATCGAGCGATTGTCTTCAATCATGACCGTGCGATTGCGTCCGGTATCTATCCAATTGGCATCGGTATTGGGTTGAGCGGCCAGCGTATCAAGGCTGGCGGGAACAAACGGCTCGCCATAGCCCCATTCGCCGCCAAAAATGGCCTCGCCATTATATTGAGCGTTGGCGGCAGTATCGATGATGCTGAGGGCTTGCTCGAGGGCTGCCCTCAAGCCAGCGCCATTTTGGTTGGCCGCCGCGTTGGCCAAACCATCCCGTGCCTGTTGGACCGCCGCTTGTGCGCTATCTAGAGCAGTCGCTTCGACTTCTGCGCGGGCTTCCAGCCCCTTGAGGGTCTCTGCCCGACGATCCAATCGTTCAGCATAGGTTTTTGCAGACAACAGACGTCCAGCCTCGATGCCAAAGCCTTGTAAGTCGCTGGAGACCTTTTGCGTCGAGGCCTGCTCCTGTGCTTTCGCCATATTGGCTTGGCCCATAGCAATGCCAGCTGCACTGCCGAAGAACTGATTAAAGGTTGCGACGCGTGTCATGAGAGATGCTCCACTTATGTCTCGTCAGTTGTGTCTTGCCTCAAACGGCCTGCAGCAAAGTTTCGTACATTTCATCAACCGCACGGATCATCCGCGCGGCCGCGGAATAGGCTTGTTGGAAGCTGGTCAGTTTGACCAATTCTTCGTCGAGATTGACGCCTTCGATATTGGCACGGCGGGCATCAGCCTCAGCCTTAAACCCCTCAGCGGTTTCCTTATCCGAAGTAGCTTCAGCAGCCAGTCTCCCAACATCGCCGCCAAGCGATGAGACAAAGTCCATCAACTTCATCGAACGGGTAACCCCGCCTGGACCATCACTAAAAGTCAGCGGTGCCCGCGACGCATCAAATAAGGCTTGGGCACCTCTACTATCGGCTAAACCCACGGCTACCGCGCCAAGTGCGACAGCTGAGAGATCAGGCCGTGCTAGACCCATTTTCGAAGGGTCCGAGACAATCGCTGGATTGACCTCAATGCCCAAAGCGCGCGCTTCGCGGGTTTTGGAAGCGACACCAAAAATCGCGGCAAAGCCATGATTTGTAACACCGCGCGGCCCAATGTCTTGCGTGATCTCTAAGCGCAGATTGCCTTGTCCAGTTCCCGGCGTCCATTTCATGACACCTTGGGGGTCGAGTGAGAAGCCACCATAAAGCCCAACGCCAGTTGTCGGATCGTTCAGGGCATTCATGATGTCACCAATCGTGCCTGCTGGAATGGTGACGTTCCTAGTGGTTGCAATGCCGCCAGTTGGCCCGACCACTTGCAAGCTCATAACGCTGCCGGCCACAAAACCATGGCTATCAGTTGAGCGCAAACCCGTTGCATAGTTCAAGGGTGTGCCGGACTGGACCAGATCGTTGAGGCCAAAAAAGTGCGCGAAGGCGCGACTACCGCGCTGACTTCCACCGGTCGTCGGCTCATCAAATACGAAGCCATTGGGAGTGGCCGTCGCCGGTACTGGAGCGGCGGTTTGTAATTGCAGCCGCCCATTGGTGAAGTTTGCCGAGCCATTGGCACCGAGCGCGGTATTGAGGGCGGCGACGAAAGAGCCAATGGTTGCGCCCGTTGTACCTGAGGGAGCCCCATCGACGCTAATGGCACCTGTGTTAAAATTAATGTCGATCTTGCTGACCAAGAGGCCTGCCGCATTGACGACACCAATGCTGGTTTGGCCTGTGAAGTTTAAGCTGTCGGACGCCAAAAGTCCGGTGTCACTACCTCTGGCCACAGCCAAGGGCGGCAAGGTTGCATTTTGGCTGTGGGCGGCATTCAGTGCGTCGGCAATACCGCCTGCCAGTTCGCCCAATCCGTAGGCGATTTTGGCCAAATCTTGATCGCGTACATCTAAGAGGCCGCGTAATGACCCGCTTTGAATGCTCGGTTCAAATTCCCGTTCGGTTGGATCGCTTCCAAAGGTAATGGTAATCCGATCAAACGAGGTTGCGCCAATGCCAGAGGCTTTGAAGTTCAAGGTGGCGGGGTTGAACCCTGCCAGCAAGACGCCATTGCTGGTGCGTACTTCATTTGAACCATCGGGGCGTTGAGCCACTTTGATGTCGATAGATTGTGACAATTCTTGGATCATGTCGGCTTGGCGTTGCTGTGCCCCAGTTGAATCGCCGATGGCATTGGCGCGCAGAATGTCGGAGTTGCCTGCCGAGATATCCTTCAAAAGCGTATTTACTCTCTGAACCTGATCCGCCACCCGTTGGTCTGCATCCGCGCGTGCCGTCTCGATGGTTCGGCCAACAGTATTGACCTGAGCGAGAAAACTCTGCAGCTCAGCAATGGCCCCGCGACGGGCTGAGATTGAACCGGGGTTTAGGACCCCCGTCTCAAAGGCACCCAAAGCACGGTTCAGTGCAGCGAAAACTGAGGATTCGCTGGTTGGATCACCAAAGGCGGCTTGGACATTTTCCAAATAACCCGAGCGACCTGCTGCACTGCCCGCGCCGCTCGACGCAGCCAATGATGCGGCAGCCAAGAAGCGGTCAGCCGCGCGAGTAACTAAAGCAGTATCAACACCCTGACCTTTGCCGCCAATTTCGCGCGCATTCTGATTGTGCTCAAGGCGAACATAGCCCGGGGTATTCACGTTGGAGACGTTTTGCGTCACCGTGCGAATGGCATTTTGGCTGGCATACAGGCCACTCGTAGCGATGTTCATGATCGAATTTAGCGACATTCCAACTCAGCCTTTGTTTCTGCCTCAATCCACCCGCCACCCGGTAATTCTTGCCGACCGACAGGGCGGTTATTGCCCAATCACGCACCTCGATTGAGGAAGCCACTCTAGAAACATTGGAAATAAATCATTTTTTTCAGTGATTTAGTTCTTTTCTATCGCCGCGACCTCTTTAGCAAACGCACGTAGTCGCGCCTTTACTTGCAACCCGCGCGCCAAAGCATTCTGAGGCGTTAGCGGCGCTTGTGAGATGGTTAGAAACCGCGTCGAAATCAGACCATGAACGATTTCTGATCGTGCGGCAGGATTGGCCTTCTACCCGGCAAACTATGCCGCTGGAGGGCTGATTTGACCGCCATTTACCTCGATTAACCCTTGGTAAATTTCAATAAAAACAATATATTATACCAAAATAAACATGGCACGTCGCTTGCTACTCTTACTTCTCGAAGTCGCAGCATGACGTGTGACAAACAGGGAAGCGGGGGTTCAAGGCATATGGAATCGGTTGGTCGCATGATGGACAGCATTGCAGAAGCACGGCCGTCGCGGCGTGCGAAGCCATCTGTGCCGGCAGACCAGGACATGAGCGAGCCAACAGGTCTGAGCTTTGCCGCTACCTTGATTGGCTTCGTTCAACCGCCCAGTCCGCAAGAGCCTCCAACAGCAGCGTCTGAATCGGACGAAGCGGCGGGTGATGCAACCCTTAAAGCGGGCCTTAACGCTAGCGAGTTCATGGCCCCGTCTAAAGAGATTGGCCAAAGCACCGGAAGCCCAACTGAGGACCAAGCCGCAACTGCCCTAGCGCTCGGGCTCAAAGGACAAACTGCCGCATCTCAGAGTCTATTGTCGGGCCTTGCTGCCTTGGGGCAAACGCAGGAGCCCATGACCGAAGGCAGTCAATTGACACAGCTTGTTGCGACAGCAAACGCGTCAGCAACACAGCCTAGCCCACAGCTACCTGATCCATCAACCGCTGATCAGATGACCGCCAAAAGTGGTCCCGCTTTGGACTTGGCGCTTGCTACTAACCCGCAAGGTCCAAGTGCAGAGCGGATGGTAGCAGCGCAATCTGCAGAGGCAAAGGGTCTCAAACCAAATGGCTCGACTGAATGGTTTGCCAATAACAATGTCTTAATGGCATCGGACGATGCAATGGCGAACAGTGCGCAGAATACTGTTTCGCTTACCACACCCCCACAGCAAGCGACGGCCGCGGCCGCGGCAGGGCTTCTGCCCAATCTTGCAAAGGCTGCGACCAAAGTCGAGGAAACTAAAATTGCGGCGACCGATGCCGGCGGCCTGCTGGCCGGTTCAAACGGCGCCGCTGATGCTGCAGGCTCTGCAAGCATCGATGGAGCAGCGAGTCCAATTGCGGACACGACGCCAAAGCCGACCCTCGTCCAACCCCACACCATCCCACTGCTTGCTGCAGCCATGATGCGCCGCATTTCAAATGGGTTGAAAGAATTTACGCTCCGCCTCGATCCACCAGAATTAGGTCGGGTTGATGTGCGCTTGACGGTGGGCACAGACAAGAAGGTGCGCGCTGTGGTTAGCACGGATCGGCCTGAAGCCCTCAAAGACCTGGCCTTGTCCGCACGCGAACTGACCCGCGCCCTGCAAGATGCCGGGCTTGAATTGGAAGAAAATGGCCTGTCATTCTCAATGAATGATCAAAGCAGCTCGCACCAAAATCGCGATGCCAATCAGCAGCAAAGTGCGCGCCTAAAAGACAGCCTCGATAGTTATGAAACATCTGAAGCGGCCAAGCCTGAGCAGGCAGACCCGCTTTCCACCCACCTCTCTGGTCCTGTCGAACGCTGGCAACGCGCCCGCATCGCCATAACCGCCTAAGTTTTAAGGATTGTAAGATGGCAACAGTTACCAATGCGACGGCCGCACCCACAGCAGCCTCTGCTACCGCCGCCAAAGCAGCCACGACCGCGAAGTCGTCGCTTGCAAACAATTTCGAGACCTTTTTGACGCTTTTGACGGCGCAGTTGAAAAACCAAGATCCGCTTTCGCCCCTAGACACCAAAGACTTCACCAATCAATTGGTGCAATTCTCGGGCGTAGAGCAGCAATTGAAGACCAATGACCTGCTGTCGTCTCTAACTGAAACCACCAAACTGAGCGCGGGTGCAACGGCCGTCGCCTATTTGGGCAAAGAAGCCACAGCAACATCTGCTTTGGCCGGTCTGGCGAGTGGCGGGGAAGCTACCTGGCGCTACGAGTTGCC
The DNA here is from genome assembly GCA_040383035.1 of Hyphomonadaceae bacterium. Taxonomy (GTDB): domain Bacteria; phylum Pseudomonadota; class Alphaproteobacteria; order Caulobacterales; family Aquidulcibacteraceae; genus Aquidulcibacter. Next base: position 10,255 of record JBEIEG010000009.1, read on the forward strand.
TCGGTCGTCAGCCAGCACGACGTTAAAAATTGTCGACTCCCAAGGTCGGACGATTGCGACGAAATCGGGCGAGACCTCAACAGGCGAAAAAACCTTCACCTGGGACGGCAAGGATCAATCGGGCAAAGCCGCACCTGCCGGCACCTATCGTCTGGAACTCAATGCACAAGGTGCAGATGAACGTCCAATCACCGGGAGCGTTCGCCAAAAGGGCGTCATTACCGGTGTCGACCTATCCGGGAACACACCAACTGTCACCATCGGTGGCGCTGCCCTACCCTTGTCATCAATCGTAAAGATAGGACTGCAGGCGAATTGATATTTTGACTTAAATCTCAATGATTAGGAAAAAAATCAACTAAAAATCAACACTCCGTCCCTAAAATCTGGGCTTAAGTGGTTGGGCAGAATGCTCCTAACAATAAAAACACGATCAGGAGCATTCAATGTCGATCAATAACGCAATGCTGGCGGGCGTTTCGTCCCTCATCGCCAATTCCAGTGCCATGGCTGTTGTCTCTGACAATATCGCCAATGTGAACACGACGGCCTTTAAGCGTAACCGCACCGACTTCACCCGACTGGTCAATCCACAAAGTAAAAGCTTCACGTATAATGCAGGTGGGGTTTCAGCCCAGACGCGGCAATTGGTGCGCTCGCAAGGTAACTTGAATGCGACTGGCACCGTCACCGACTTAGCAATTTCAGGCCAAGGCTTTTTTGCGGTTTCACCCTTGGAAACACCAGGTTCTGCATCGACCAATGTCGCATTTACGCGAGTAGGTACATTCGCAGCCAATGATCAAGGAAATTTGGTCAACCAAGCAGGTTATTTCCTTCAGGGCTGGCGTGTCGATTCCACCGGCAACGTCACCACCAGCCCGAGTGACTTAAACTTGCTTGAAACTGTCAATATCAGCTCGATCTCGGGGACGGCGGCCCCGTCCACGACAGCCAAAATTAATGGCAATCTAAGGTCAACAACCCCGATCAGCACAGCTGTCTCCGGCGGCACCTATAATGCGGCGACTAACAATATGGCCTCGGGCAGTGTGACCCCGGATGCCAATTGGTCGTTTCAAATCTATGACAGCCTCGGCGGCCTCCGCACGTTTAACGTGGCGATGCTAAAGAGTGCGACTGCCAATCAGTGGATCACGGAAATTTACGCATCACCTGCGAGCAGCGTCACGACTGGTGCGCCTCTGGTGAACGGGCAGATTGCAACAGGTACTTTAGCCTTCACGCCAAGCGGCAGACTCGACACCACGGCAACCACGCCCGCTCTATTAGCTGGTTTTAATCTAGGTGCAGCAGCAGGCGGTGCGCCCGCGGCGGGCGCAGCCAAATGGGCCACTTCAACTGGCCTTGCCGCTCAAACCTTTACGCTCGATCTTGGTCAAATCAGCGGTGCCGGTGGCATCAGCCAATTCGACAGCCCAACCGCAATCACCTCAACGACCACCGATGGCTCGCTCTTTGGCGATGTGAACGGCGTTGAAATCGACAAGGAAGGTTTTATCTCGGCGATCTTCAACAATGGGGTTACCAAGAAGATTTTTAAGCTGCCCGTCGCGACCTTTGTTAACCCGGACGGGTTGCTGGTAGACCGTGGCGGCGTCTATCGTCCGACCGCAGATTCTGGCCAATTCAGCCTAAAAGATCCAGGGCTCGGTGGTGCGGGCATTATCGCCTCCTCCACTCTCGAGTCCTCAAGCGTTGATTTGGCTCAGGAATTTTCTTCCATGATCATCATTCAGCGCGCTTATAGTGCTTCCTCGAAGATCATCACAACGGCTGATGACATGCTCGACGAAGTCATCCGCATGAAGCGCTAAGGATAACAAGCTGAACGCAAAACTACGGCATTTGGAAGAATTCTGATGTCTGAAATCACTCAAAATTAAGCCTGTCGCTTAGCGCGACCTTAAATCGAAAGGCGTATCTTCGTCTCAAGAACAAGATATGGAGGTGAGCACATGGTGCACGCCATGCAACGGGAATTATCGGTGACGGGTCCAGAGGGTACACCTCTTACTTTGTCGAGTTTACCACCCCCCAACACAGAACGTTGGGTCGCACGCCGCAAGGCTGAAGTAGTTGCTGCCGTAAAAGGCGGCCTGCTCAGCTTTGAAGATGCGTGTGTGCGCTATCGCATCACAGCGGAGGAATTTCTCGGCTGGCAACGTCAAGTGGACCGTCATGGTCTGCCAGGACTGCGTGTAACACGCATCCAAAACTACCGTTAAGTTTACAGGCTTAACCGCCGAAATTAACGTGTCTTTTACCTAACACCCGGAAAAAGCTGCCTAGCAGGCAAAAATGACCGAGTAGCCAAACGCGCTATTCGGTCACTTTGCCACCGTGCTGAGTGTGATTCGGATCGCTTAAAACCGACCGCGTGATTCCAGCACGAAACAAGGTGACGGAGTGTCCAAACCCTCGACAGACCCTTTAAGTCTGCGGGTTTTGGCGCTTCAAGCGGAGCGGGTCGTTGGAACGATTTATCTCGATTTTGAAGTCAGCAGGACCGGCAAAGCTGGCCGCCGCCTTTGCCGTGACGGCGTTGGTGGCTGCAGCTCTGTTCGCGATCATGTTCCGCGTCGGCGCAGAAGAGCGTTCACTGCTTTATTCAGATTTGTCTGCAAAAGATGCCGCCGCTGTCAGCGAAAGCCTGACAACTGCCAATGTCGACTTCCAACTTTCACCCGATGGGTCGAGCATTTTCGTTCCCCGCTCGAAAGTTGCCGAAGCACGCATGCGGCTGGCTGCAGACGGCCTGCCCGGCCAAGGCTCGATTGGCTATGAGATTTTCGACAAGCAAGATGCGCTGGGTGCCACCTCCTTTGTGCAAAACGTCAATAAGTTGCGCGCGCTCGAAGGCGAGTTGGCGCGCTCAATCGACAGTCTCGATACAGTCAACGCCGCGCGCGTTCATTTGGTGCTGCCTGAGAAGGCGCTGTTCCAAACCAATTCAGAGCCACCGACCGCTTCGATCGTCGTTGGGCTAGAGCGCGGCTCTCTGTCTGAAAAGCAAATCAACGCTATTCGCAGTCTGGTAGCCGCCGCTGTTCAAGGCCTTTCGCCTGACAAAGTAACGATTCTAGACGAACGCGGCGAATTGTTGGCCGGGGCCAGCATTGGCGCAGACGCTTCATCAGCGGCTATGGATGATCGCACCAGCCAATATGAAGAGCGCCTCCGCCGTCGGTTGCAAGAGATTGTCGAAGGCATTGTGGGTCCTGGTGGCGCGCGCGTGCAGGTTTCCGCTGATCTGGACTTTAGCCAGGTCACAAGGACCGAAGAAAACTTCAATCCCGATCAGGTAGCCCCCCGCTCTACTCGAACGATTGAAGAAGTCGCCGCCGACCGAGCCAATGATCAGGGCGTTACTCAAGCTCAGAACGTGCCGGATGGTCAAAACCCTGGCGCAGCAGGTGGGCAGGAATCCAACTCCAATCGTACCGACGAAACCGTCAATTATGAGATTTCAAAAAGCACGCGCACGGAAGTCATCACCCCAGGCAAAGTAATGCGGCTGTCGGTCGCCGTTGCTGTCGATGGTGTCTCAACCCCAGCTACAAAAGCAGGCGAAGCGCCGAAGTGGGCCGCGCGGCCTGAACCCGAAATGCAACAAATTACCGCCTTGGTTACCTCCGCTGCCGGCATCAATGCAGAGCGTGGCGATAAGATAGAAGTGGTCAATGTGCGCTTTGCAAAGGCTGCATCCGATGCAGGTTCAAAAGCACCCAGTGCATTTGCCTTTGACAAGAATGATATCATGCGCGGCGCTGAAATCTTAGCTATGACTTTGGTTGCGGCGGCACTCCTGTTCTTTGTCGCGCGTCCGCTCGTGAAAGGGGTGTTTGACACGTCGAGCGGTGGTGGCGCCGGGGTACCGATGGGTCTGCCCGGCCAAGCCCTAGGGATGGCTGGGGCTGGCAACGTGGTTGCCTTACCCGGAGGCGATGTTGGCACAGGCGATGAACGCGTCGATATTGCGCGCATCCAAGGTTCCGTGAACGCCAATGCGATGAAGCAGGTCTCGGAGATGGTTAAGGATAATCCCGAACAGACCGTATCCGTCATCCGCGCTTGGTTGCAGGAGCGCAAATAGATGGCCTCTATTGCATCTTCGAGTGAACTAAAGGGCGCTGAAAAAGCGGCCGTCTTCCTGTTGGCTTTAGGGGAAGACCACAAGTCTTTGTGGGAATTCTTCGACGAAGAAGAAATCAAAGAAATCTCGCAAGCCATGTCCAATCTGGGCAATGTGCAATCCGAAGCGGTTGAAGAATTGGTGGTCGACTTTGTTGGGCGCATTTCCAACACAGGCGCGGTTATGGGGTCCTATGAACAGACCCAACGCTTGCTGGCCTCCATCCTGCCACCTGATAAGGTGGAATCCATTATGGAGGAAATCCGGGGTCCAGCCGGTCGAACCATGTGGGACAAATTGGGCAATGTCGCTGAAACGACTTTGGCCAATTATTTAAAGAACGAATATCCTCAGACGGTGGCTGTGGTGCTGTCCAAGGTAAAGGCAGACCACGCAGCCCGCGTGCTGTCGGCCCTGCCAGACGATTTTGCCCTCGAGTGCGTGAACCGGATGTTGCACATGGAGCCGATCCAGCGCGACATTCTGGAAAAAATCGAAATCACTTTGCGCAATGAATTCATGAGCAATTTGGCGCGGACCTCAAAGCGCGACAGCCACGAACTGATGGCCGAAATATTCAACAACTTCGACCGTGCGACCGAAAACCGCTTTATCGGTGCTTTGGAAGAGCGAAACCGCGAAGCAGCCGAGCGCATTCGCTCTTTGATGTTCGTGTTTGAAGACTTGAAGAAGCTCGATCCAGGCGGTGTTCAAACACTTCTGCGGGCAGTCGAGAAGTCGCAATTGGCCTTGGCACTCAAAGGGGCAACCGACGAACTGCGCACTCTCTTCTTCAGCAATATGTCGGAACGCGCTGCCAAAATCATGCGTGATGACATGGCCTCAATGGGTCCTGTGCGCCTGAAAGATGTGGATGGCGCGCAGTCTGGCATGGTCCAGATTGCCAAAGACTTAGCCCAACGCGGCGAAATCATGCTCGCCGAAGGCGGGCGTGATGATGAATTGATTTACTGAGGCGCATGATGGTCCATTCGTCCAAACATACCTTCGAGCCGATGTTCACCAAAGCTGGCGCAGCTGTGTCCAGCGCCTCGAACCGCCGCAAAGTTTTAACTGACGAAGACTTGGCAGCTGCCCATGCCGCAGGCTTTTCCGAGGGCCAACAGGCTGAACTTGTAAAAGTTGAACGGACAAGCAGCGAGGCCCTACGGGCAATCGCTAGCATGATGCAAATGATGTTGGGCCGCCTAAATGCTGAGGCCATCAGCCTGCGCCATGATGCAACCGAAGTTGCTCTTGCAGCCGCTCGCTCAGTCGCCCATGCTGCGTTAGATACCTATGGCGCAGAGCGGGTCGAGGCAATTGTTGCTTCCGCTGTTGCCCATTTGCGCGATACGCCGCGCTTGGTGGTCCGGGTCTCACCAGAATTGGCCGAGACGATTGAAGACCGTCTGATCGGCTGCGCCCGAGAGGCTGGCTTCACGGGCGAGATTGCCGTGCGGCCAGACCCACACGCTCAGACCGGCGACTGTACCTTAGATTGGGGTGATGGACGCATTGTACATGACCGCGCCGCTGCCCTCGCTGAAATCGAAACTTCCGCTCAAAACTGGCTCGCTTCAGCAGATGCTGAAGGCTTAAGCCTTGACATAACCCAGACCTGAGGAGGCCTTAAATGGACGAAAACAACGAGTCCTACGATCTGCCCGACCTCTCGGAGCTTGATCCCCTGCCTGCAGAAACCGTGCAGGACGAAGCGCCGCAGCAATATACCCGTACGGCGACCGATCTGGCACCGGTCTTTGATGTACCGGTGAACATTAAGGCCGTTCTTGGCCGCGCAACCATGGATGTGGCTTCGCTCCTGAAACTCGCGCGTGGTTCCTTAATCGAACTGGATCGCCGCGTTGGGGAAGCCATTGATATCTATGTAAATAACCGCCTTGTGGCACGCGGCGAGCTTGTCGTCGTCGACGAACGCCTCGGTGTGACCATGACTGAAATCATCAAGGACAATGACACCAACTCATAAACCTTGAGCCAGAACGACGGCGCGCGGAAGTGCGAAACAAATGAACACGCTCAGGCGTGAGGAGACCAAAAATGCGAGTTTTGATTGTTGGCAACATGAGTGGGCAGCTTGCCGTCGCATCTAAGATTGCGATGGATCGCGGTGCCAAAGTGTTCCAGGTCGACACCATTGCGCAGGCCACAACAGCTCTGCGAAATGGCAAAGGAGCAGACCTGCTTCTGGTCGATGTCAGCCATGATATCGCCGCCCTGATCGCGCAAAATGAGGCTGAGCACATCATCGTGCCGGTTGTTGCCTGTGGCGTCTCCACCGACCCACGCACGGCTGCGAACGCCATCCGACAGGGCGCGCAAGAATTCTTGCCTTTACCTCCAGACCCAGAGCTGATCGCAGCTGTTCTTGCGGCCATTACAGACGACAACCGTCCGCTGATCGCGCATGACCCTGCTATGAAGGCTGTGATCCGGCTCGCTGAACAAATCGCCCCATCAGAAGCTAGCGTTTTGATAACGGGCGAAAGTGGCGTTGGCAAAGAAGTCATGGCGCGCTTTGTGCACCAAAATTCCCGCCGCACCGACAAAGCCTTTATCAGCGTCAATTGCGCTGCCATTCCAGATAACCTTCTGGAATCAGAGCTTTTTGGCCATGAGAAGGGTGCCTTTACCGGCGCCTTGGCGCGCCGAATTGGCAAGTTTGAAGAGGCCGATGGCGGCACCCTTCTGCTCGACGAAATCAGCGAGATGGACATTCGCCTACAAGCAAAGCTTTTGCGTGCCATACAAGAGCGGGTGATTGACCGCGTTGGTGGGTCCAAGCCTGTCCCTGTGAATATCCGTATCCTTGCAACCTCGAACCGCAATCTGGAAGAGGATGTCCGCGCGGGGAAATTCCGCGAAGATCTGTATTACCGCTTGAATGTCGTTAATCTGTGCATTCCACCCTTGCGCGATCGCCCCGGCGATCTTGTGGCTTTGTCGACCTACTTCATCAAGAAATACACCGCTGCCAATGGCCTAAAGCCAAAAGGTATTTCCAATGTTGCGCTGGATGCCATCAAGACTAATCCTTGGCGCGGCAATGTGCGGGAATTGGAAAACGCCATGCACCGCGCGGTCCTATTGTCTGGCGGACCAGAAATTGAAATCAGCGACATTCGCTTGCCTGATGGCTCAGCCTTAGGCACAGCTTCAGCTCTAAACCCGCATGTTGCGACGGCGGGACAAGCCATTCTGGCGGCGCAAACCGTACAAAGCGCGCCAGCGAACTTGGTTGGGCGCACCATTGAAGCCGTGGAACAGGAGATGATCCTCGACACGCTGAAGCATTGCTATGGCAACCGGACCCATGCTGCCCAGATCCTGGGCATCTCAATTCGCACCCTGCGCAATAAGCTGAAGATCTACTTGGATGCAGGTGTCGAGGTTCCGGCACCTGGTGCCAATGAACCCCGCTTTGTTTACGGATAAGCCTAGTCCATGACAGATACATCCGCAGGAATTGGCACGAACCCAAAAGCACCTCAATTCAGCCTAGCGACCTTCTTCACAGGGGTCATGACGGGCCAAATTTTGATGGGCGCTGGGGTTGTCGGGCTGGTGGTCCTTTTGATCATCCCCTTGCCGCCATTCCTATTGGATTTCTTATTGGCGATTTCGGTCACAAGCTCCGTCCTGATCTTGATGACCGCATTGTTCATCCGAAAGCCGCTGGAATTCAGCGCCTTTCCAGCGGTCCTTTTGGTTGCGACCATGTTCCGGCTCGGCCTCAATATTGCGTCGACCCGTCTGATCCTATCCCATGGCCATGAAGGGCCAGACGCAGCCGGTGAAATCATCGCCGCCTTTGGTGACTTCATCATGGGTGGCAATTTTGTCATTGGGATTATCGTCTTTATCATCTTGGTCATCGTCAATTTTGTCGTCATCACCAAAGGTTCGACCCGCATCGCCGAAGTTGCAGCCCGCTTCAGCTTGGACGCAATGCCCGGCAAGCAAATGGCAGTAGACGCCGACTTGTCAGCTGGCCTCATCAATGAAGACGAAGCCCGCCGTCGTCGGAAAGAACTGGAAGGCGAGAGCAACTTCTTTGGTGCCATGGACGGTGCGTCGAAGTTTGTGCGCGGTGACGCGGTTGCGGGCCTGATCATCACCGCCATCAATGTTATTGGCGGCATGATCATCGGGATGGCCCAAGAGGGCCTAAGCTTTAGCGAAGCTGGCACAACCTATACCCAATTGACGATTGGCGACGGTCTGGTCAGCCAAATTCCCGCTCTCATCATTTCGCTCGCCGCAGGTATGTTGGTGGCAAAAGCTGGGGTTGAGGAAGCTGCGGAAACCGCACTGGCCCGTCAGTTGGCTGGCAGCCCACAGGCGCTTGGCATGGTCGCCGCAACCGCCTTTATCGCGGGCGTTCTACCTGGCATGCCCATGATTGCCTTCTGGCTGATCGGGGCCGGGGCGAGCTATCTGGCCTACAAGCTGTGGAAAGCCGAAGCCGACAAGCAGTTTACGTCCGATGTCGCGGCCCATGATGCCGCAAATGCTCCACCAAAGCCCGAAGAGGATGAACCTATCGCCACGGCGCTTTCGATCGACGAGCTCAAAATCGAATTGGGCTATGGTTTGTTAGCTTTGGTCAATGACGTTCAGGGCCGTCGCATCACCGATCAGATCAAAGCGCTGCGTCGCCAGATCGCGCAGGAATTGGGCTTTGTTATGCCTGCCGTGCGAATCTTGGACAATATGGCCATTGCCAACAATAGCTATTCGATCCGCGTGAAAGAGATGGAAGCCGGTGAAGGCGAATTGCGCATCGGCCATCTTTTGGTCATGGACCCAGCAGGCGAAACACCCAACCTGCCGGGCGAGCCTTGCAAAGAGCCGGCCTTTGGCTTGCCTGCCGCTTGGGTGGCTGAAAGCTTCCGCGAAGAAGCTGCCTTCAAAGGCTATACAATTGTCGATCCGGCCACCGTTCTGACCACCCATCTGACCGAAGTGGTGAAAGACAATATGGCTGAGCTTCTCTCGATTGCCGAAGTTCAGCGCCTGATGAAGGAATTGTCGAAAGAGCATCAGAAGCTGGTCGAAGACACCATCCCTGCCCAAGTCTCTTGGGCGACAGTTCAGCGCGTGCTGCAAAGCTTGCTGCGCGAGCGTGTGTCGATCCGTGACTTGGCTACCATTATGGAAGCCATTTCGGAGGCCACGACCATGGATGCCGTGTCGATGGTGGAACATGTCCGCGCGCGTCTGGCGCGGCAAATCTGCTTCCAAAACCGCAGCCCTGATGGCTCGTTGCCAATTGTGGCACTGTCACCCAAATGGGAACAAGCTTTCTCAGAGGCCATTATTGGCGAACGCGGCGACCGCCAATTGGCATTGGCACCCAGCCAAGTGCATGAGTTTGTGCAAGCGGTTCGGATTGCTTTGGACCGCGCCGCGCAAACCGGTGAGATCCCTGTCATTCTGACCTCAGGCGGCATCAGACCTTATGTCCGCTCACTGATTGAGCGCTTCCGCGCCCAAACCATGGTCATGAGCCAGAATGAAATCCACCCAAAGGCCAAGTTGCGTACCTTGGGCAGCGTTTAAGGTGACTGACTAATGCGCGTCTTCACCTACTTTGCCCCCACTTTGCCCGAGGCTATCGCGCAAGTCCGGGCAGAGCTTGGGCCAAAGGCGGTGGTCTTAAGCTGGCGCAGCGCGCGCGGCGGTATTGAAATCAGCGCCTCTGCAGAGCCCGGAACCAAACCGAGGGCAAAGTCAGCAGTTGCAGCCATTTCTGAGAAGCCAGTTTTGGGGAAAACCTCCAAGCAAGAAACCTTGGCCCAACATTTTAAGCCCGAAGACTTTCTGAACGAGCCGCTGCGGCCTGCGCCGCTGGACATCGTTCCACCTGCTCCAAAGCCCACCTTGGCACCCAAGGCCGCGCCTGTCTCAAGCCGGGGCACCGCAGCGCTTTTGGGACGGCAGGCAGCGGCTAAGCCTGCCGCGCAACACCCAGCCCCTAAACTTGCGCCATTGCCGGCCAATCCTGTCGCAAAGGCCAAGCCCTCTACTCAGGCCAAACCCAATTCCGCAACAGAGCCACTGGCCAGCAAGCCGACACCGTCGCGTTTGGCAATCTTCTGGACCAGAGCTGGGCTGACGCGGGAGCAGGCTATGGCCATGGCAGTCAGTGATCATGCCCAACTGCGCCAAGCCGTTTCAGAATCCCTCTCCCAGAAGCTGAAGTTTGAGCCAATCGAAGCTGCGCCCACCCGCCCTATCGTGCTGGTTGGGCCACCGGGGTCAGGCAAAACAGCGGCCGTGGCCAAGCTTGCAACACGGGCCTTGGCCGTTGGCTATGAAGCGCTGTTGATCTCTGTCGATAGCGAGCGCTGCGGCGGAGCGGAGCAATTGCACGCCATGGCTGACCGCTTGGGCACACCGTTTGAAACGGCGACCACGTTACAAGAGCTCTCTCTCCTGACCAAAAAGGCGCGCCAAGCCGGTCAATGCGTCTTTGTTGACGCCGCATCGGCAAGCCCGATGCAACCTTCAGACATGCGGGCCACCGAACGATTGGTGCAAGAAGTTGGACTAGAACCCATTCTCTGCATGCCAGCGGACCTGCGGTACGAGGATCTCGAAGACTTAGGCCTCGCCTATGCTGAGATTGGCACAAAACGCGCCATTGCAACCCGGTTTGACCTGACCAAGCGGCGGGCTTCGGCGGTCTATGCATTGCACAAATCAGACATGGCATTGGCGCAGATTTCGGCCACCCCCTTCATAACCGGCGGGATTGCGCTCGCATCCGCACACCGGGTCGCTGCCCTTTTGCTAGAGCCCTTCGATGATATCAAAGCAGAGGATGCGGCATGACGAGCTCTGCGACCAAAGTCGTGCCTTTTCCAGCGCGCAAGCCACCGGGTCGCGTTGTCGCGATTGCGTCGGGCAAGGGCGGGGTTGGCAAGACCTTCATCGCAGTTTCGCTGGCGCGCGCCTTAGCCGAGCAAGGGGAGCGCGTTCTGTTAGTGGATGGAGACTTGGGCCTCTCCAATGTCGACATCCAATTAGGCGTCCAGCCAGATTTAACCCTCGCTCATGTGATGGACGGTGAAGCCACGTTGGCCGAAGCCGTCATGCGCATCGCCGGAGGGGCTGCAAGTCCCGGCGGCTTTGATCTTTTGCCCGGCAGCCATGGCATCGCTAGCTTTGCAGACTTGGGAGAGCGTGACGTGCAGCGCATTGCAGCCGGAATCTCGGCCCTTAGCTTTTCCTATGACCGCGTGATCGTCGATCTTGCGGCCGGTATTGGCCATGCCATGCTAAAGCTTGCGGCTGACGCCGACGATGTGTTGATTGTGGCTTTGGATGAACCTGCCTCCCTTACCGATGGCTATGCCTTTGTGAAGCTTCTGAAAAGTCGCAGACCCGCCGCGCGCATTGGTGTTTTGGCCAATCGGGTCAAAAATAAAAAGGAATCCGACCGGATCCACCAATCCTTTGCGCGGGCCTGTGGTTCCTATCTAGGGTTTGAGCCGGGCTGTGCTGGGGCAATCCACGAAGATCAAGCCGTGAAGACGGCGTTGCGCGCACAAATGCTGTTGTCGCGTCATGCCCCGACCTCAACCGCGTTAGGCGACATTGAGACGGTGACGCACTTGGTGAAGTCAGGCGCAGCATTTGAAACGCGCGTCGCTGCTTAAGTCCAAACAGCCACGCTCTACTCTGACGCAGCAATCCCTTATCTAAATGCCCGATGGGCTGAACCGCCCCCCTGCCCAAGTCGCGTCGTCTCGCGTAGGAGGAGAGCATGGCTGTCGTTTCTGTCCTTCTTCCCCTGCCCTTGCCGGAGGCATTTGATTATGTCGTCCCGCCAGAGCTGACGCTTGGGCTGGGCGATGTGGTGGAAGTGCCCTTAGGGCAAAACCTACGTATTGGCGTTGTCTGGGCGGTAAAGCCCGACAGCGATGGCAGCAATCTTAAGCCAGTTAAGTCTCGGTTTGATAGTCCGCCATTTTCCCCACCCTTGCGTCAGTTCATCGATTTTGCCGCGCGCTATCTTGTCACCCCTCCGGGACAGGTCTTGGCGATGGTGTTGCGGCAACCAGAAGCCTTAGGCCCCGGCCCGTTTGAGCGCTTAGCCGTGGCAACTGCGCTGCGGCCCGACAAGCTGAACGAAGCCCGCGCTCGCGTCCTTGAGTGCGCGCTCGAACCCATCCCTCGGGCAGCCCTTGCCAAGGCTGCAGACGTTGGCTCCGGCATTGTCACCGCGCTTTTAAAGCTGGGCGCGCTAGAAGAGATTGAGCGGCCGGTCGACCTCCCCTTTGGTACGCCGGACCCGACCCTGCCCGCACGCCCCTTATCCGAAATGCAGGCCGATGCCGCTTATATGATTGCCAAGGCGGCTTCCGCAGGCGGGTTCAGCCCGTTTCTGCTCGATGGGGTGACAGGGTCTGGCAAGACAGAGGTCTATCTTGAAGCGGTCGCACAGGCTTTGATTGCCCGACCTGATGAGCAAGTGCTGATCCTGCTGCCTGAGATCGCACTCACCCAAGCCATTGTCGCCCGCTTTGAACAACGCTTTGGTGCAGCCCCTGCGCAATGGCATTCCGATATTGGCGCGGCGCAAAAGCGACGGACGTGGCGAGAAGTGGCCGCTGGTCGCGCCCGCATTGTCATAGGCGCGCGCTCTGCCCTGTTCCTGCCATTCGCCAAGCTCTCGGTGATCCTCGTCGATGAAGAACATGATAGCAGCTTTAAGCAAGACGACGGCCTGCGCTATCATGCCCGCGATATGGCGGTGGCGCGCGCCAAGTTTGAGCAGGCAACAATCGTTTTGGGTTCTGCCACGCCTTCAATGGAAA